>CALHAO010000441.1 GCA_937931765.1 uncultured Thiotrichaceae bacterium | reverse complement strand
ATTATTCTCTTCTGAATGCTGCATCAATACCTGCATGCCCATGCAAATACCCAGAAAAGGTTTTTCCTTGATCACTTCGCGAATGACTTCATCCAGTTCCAGATTTTGTAATTCACGCATGCAATCGCGTGCAGCACCCTGACCCGGAAATACAACCCGGTCAGCTTTACGGATAAAATCGGCATCAGCAGTGATACGGGCGGTAGCACCTGCCGGTGCACTATGTTGGACGGCGCGTTGTACGGAGTGCAGATTACCCATATTGTAATCGACAATAGCGATTTGCATTACAGGCTACCTTTCGTCGACGGCATAATACCCGCCATGCGTGGATCAGGCGTCACCGCCATGCGCAGGGCACGTCCGAAGGCTTTGAATACTGTCTCAGCAATATGGTGAGCGTTGCGACCTTGCAGGTTATCGATATGCAGCGTGACCAATGCGTGATTGACGAAACCCTGAAAGAACTCATAGAACAGGTCGGTATCGAAACTACCGATGTGTGAGCGTCTATAATCAGCGCGGTGTTCCAGCCCCGGACGTCCGGAAAAATCAATCACAACACGGGATAATGCTTCATCTAATGGGACATAAGCATGGCCGTAACGGCACAAGCCCTTTTTGTCACCAACAGCTTTGGTAAAAGCCTGTCCGAGCGTGATACCGATGTCTTCAACAGTATGGTGATCATCAATCTGATTGTCACCCTCACAAACGATGTCGATATCAATCATGCCGTGACGGGCAATCTGATCCATCATATGATCCAGAAACGGCACACCCGTGGAGAAGCTGGATTGTCCACTTCCGTCAAGATTGATAGAAACCTTAATACGGGTTTCGAGCGTATTACGTTCAACAGTGGCAATGCGATCGGTCATTAGTTTTCACAGTTGTTTGTCAGAAAATTGAAATATACCACCAACGGTGCCTAATGAGCAGTATGACCTGCGTATTTACTGTAGAAGTCGGAGACTTCTATGCTTGGGGGTAGAATTCATTCATGCATGTTGTCAGGTATCAATTTTCAGCTGCAGGTTTTCAATGCGCATGGCTATTTTCCCGTTTAACAGGTCAGCGAATACCTCGTTCATTAAACTGCCACGCCAGTCATCTGATAGGTTTTCCCGGCCTTCCGAGAGCATTTTTTCAACCTGACTGCGGGTGGCAATCATTTGTGGGGAGATATTATTTTCCCGTGCCTGCTGGTTAACTAAGACCATCAATAAATCTGCGACCAAGGCTAATTGTGCGTCCAGCTTACGTTTTTTAGGTAGTTCCGGCCATTCTTCACGTGGCAGCGCCTGACCTTTTTCAATCAAAGACAGCCAGAGTTTGCCATTGCGGGTGATCTGTTCGGGCTTTAAGCCTCTGACTTGCTGGAAAGATTCAAGGTCTGCTACTTTCATGCGCACAATATCAAGCAAAACTTCATCAGACAGTAACCAGCGGCGCGGCAGGTCTTTTTTGATGGCTTGTTCTTCACGCCATGCGGCTAATTCGCGTAAAGCGGTCAGTTGTGCAGGTTTCAGTAGATGTACGCCCTTAACACGCTTCCAGCAACCACGTGGATCAGGCTCATATTGTGTGGCATCTTCCAGATGGCTAAACGATTTTTGCAGCCAGCTCAGGCGTCCTGATTCCTCCAGTTGCTGGAGCAGAATAGGGTACATATCACGCAGGTAAGTGACATCGCCAATGGCGTATTCCAGTTGCTTCTGGCTGAGCGGGCGGCGTGACCAATCCGTACGCGATTGTGACTTATCCAGTTGTACACCCAATAGCTGTTCAACCAGCCGCGCATAACCCATCTGATCACCCAAGCCTAATACTGCTGCTGCGATTTGGGTATCGAAAATGGACGATGGAATGGAATCACTGAGTTGATAGACAATTTCAAGATCCTGCCATGCCGCATGAAAAACCTTGACCATTTCTTCGCGGTATATCCAGTCAAAAAATGGACTAAGATCCTTAATAGCCAACGGATCAATACAGGCTTGAGTATCTTCAGTGGCTACCTGGATCAGGCACAGTTTAGGAAAATAGGTCTTTTCGCGGATGAACTCCGTATCCAGCATGACCCATTTTGCTGAGTCAACACGTTCCAAATAACCGGACAAAGCTTCATTATTATCAATGTATTCGAACATTTATGTATTCTTCTGGTTGGGTATGTTCATTATACCCCCATTCTTAGAATGAAATGTATGTTAGTAAATTATAATAAGATAATTTCTTTAGAAACAAAAGCTTATTGACTTAGTGATACAATTGAGTAGACTGGATTTATGGTTCAATAATAATTATTGAATCAGCTTATTCCTCAACCGCTAGTGAGGATGCGTTGCAGCTTAGGGAGTTAAGATGTGACGATTTTTAAAGGCCTGCACTCTTATCGGGTCAGGCCTTTAATTTTTCAAAAATACTGCGCCTCAAAGCGTCTGCTTGCAGAGCGTTGCCGTTATTGTCCCAATAAAAAAGCTTCGATTGCGTCAGAAATTGCCGGTGCCGTATTATTTAATGAGTTGTTCAGATTAATGCCTTCGATCAGGCTGTCATTGCGTAGCCCCATCAGGTAACGGGTAATTAATAAAGCATCTTCGGCGCTGGTGGTCAGGCCATCCTGATCAATATCTATATTAGCGGTTGCAGCAGCGATGCGATCTTCCAGGGCAGCAATATCAACGGTTTGATCGGTAATACCTGTGAGTAAGGCTGTCCCCCGGATGCCATCCAGATAACGTCCTAACAGAACACCATCTGTCAATGCCTGCAACTCCCCGTTATTATTCAGTAAGCCCTGAAGTGGTGTTGATATAGTCCCCAGCCAATCGGAAATATAGGGATAAAACCGATCCAGCCGGGCATATTCATCAGCTTCATCCGGCGTGGTGCAACTGGATGAGCCACCGACCAGGTTACCTTTCAATAAGCGCTGTCCGTTGACGGTAGACCATACGCCAGAGCCACTGCTGCCGGGAGCCGTTATACCCTGATCCCAATGGACTTGAAAGAAATCGCCGAGTGGGTCGTTATAAACAGTATAACCACCGGTTGTGCCGTTGAGCCTGACATAGTTACTGAATGTACCGGCTGAAAACTGTTTGGGGTTGCCTAATCCATGATGAATGCCCTTCATGGTATCCTGAGCTTGAATGGGTTCCAGTGACCAGCCCGACATTAATGTGCCTGTCGGAGGCTGGTTATTGATCTGAACCAGTGTGCTATCCAGACTGCTCTGGCTGTGTAACAGTATGGCTCCTCCGGAAACCTGTACTGAGCTGGCATCATTAGCACCACAACTACTTTCGCGATTTAACCAGAAAAAATCCATACTGGCTGCACTACTGCTGTCATTAATACAGTGTGTGGCGGTCAGGAAATAGGGGATTTGGTTGCCGGTATCCATGTCAGCCATAAGCGTGCCTGAGCACAAATACGTATTCCCATCTGCTCCGGTATAGATATAGCGGGCAACGGCTTTGGCGGTTTCCTGCCACTCCGCCGGTGCACAGGCAATGCTAATATCGCAGCTACTGAAAGCCTTGGTGGTGCCGGATTTTAACTCAGATTTGAACTGCTGTGTGTCAATGTCAAAAGCGATATGGGACAGTTGTGGAACAGTCAGTTGAATAGCAGCAGGGTCTAGGCCATCAGGCAGGAAAACCTCAATACCGAGTTGTTGTCCGGCAACAGTCGGTGTCCATAATAGGGAATTATCCGCTGCGCTGGTGCGGTTGAAATTTTGCCGGGTATAAGGCCCGAATACGGTGGTTTCATCTGCCGGATCAAAGATACGTAGTTCGACGCCTGTTGGCAGGTTTTGCGCTTGCAGCAGAACGCGCAGACGGCTGGCTTGTTCGGAAACCAGTACAAAGTGTGCTGCCTGCCCGCCGCTGACAGACTGCCAATCCCAGCTTTCCAGTGCAGGTAATACGGGGAGGTCACGCCGAATGCCGATTTGTAAGGCTTTGCGATATGTCTGCTGATTTTGTAGATCGGCTAATTCAGTGTCTTCCGGTGCTTCAAGTGTCAATGAGGAAGTCGTGCCACTTTGTTGTGCGCTCTTTTGTTTGAAATTGAGTGATAATCTTAAAGCTGACGTTACCGATGCGGCTGTCGCTGCCGCCTTTTGCTGAGCAGGCTGGAATATTTCTGAGGGAACATTGAGGCCTTGCGCTACAGCGATTCCGGAGAGTAGCAATAGTGACAAAAAAGCGAAGCAACGTTTAAATTGATGGCGAGTTTTCATGATGTTGGCCCTGTCTTTTTGGCATGCAGGCGTAATGTTGCAAAACCACCTAGCAGGAAGCTCATCAGTAATAACATCCATTGGCTGCTGCCGGGTACCGGCTGAACCTGTTGCGGAGATAGCCGGGTTGATGGTTGTCCGGCAGTGACTGGCAGGCTGGTATTCTGGTTGAGTTCATCATCCTGAATTGTCAGTTGCAGATTGCTGCTATTACCACGTTGGTAATTAGCCGATGCAGCAATACTGATATTCAGTGTTTCATCTGCTTCCTGTTCAGCGTCATCTTTTAATACCAAGACCGCATGTGCCTGTGTTTTTCCGGCCGCAATGGTGATTGACTCAGGAAATGTGTGTAAGTCACTACTGGTACTGGCTGTGCCATCCAGCTGAATGATCACTTCCAGCGGCTGGCTCAGGTTATCCGGGGTGCGGGTTACATAGAGCAATAGACTGCCGCCCTTACCCTCAGTAACTGAGAGCTTGGCAACAGACAGGTTAACTTCAGGCAGCCCTGAGCTGAGGTCTTCGCTATTGATAGTGATCGTTGCTGCAGAGTTAGTGGTTAATGAATAATTATCACCGGCTTGTAGGGACAAGGTGAGTGTTTCATCTGTTTCCACACTGTCATCGTCAATAATAGTTACTGCTAATTGCGTGCTGCGTTGCCCGGCTGGAATAGTCACGGTTTGGGCTAGCGGTGTAAAGTCATTTCCGGAAGTGGCTGAACCGGTTGCAGTGTAGCTAATGACTAAATCATCACAACCCGCCGGGATTTGTTGATCGGCCTGAAAGGTGAATTGTGGTGTAGCTGATCCGGCACCGTCTTCATTAACTATGGGTGTATTGGTGGTAACCGATACAGAAGGTTTCTGGCATAGCTGAAGCGTTGTTGATTGGAAGTTAGTATTTTTAGCGGTGGCAGACGCGCTAAGATTGACAGTCGTGGCGGTACTGAGATTGTTGTTTATGCCGAATTGTATCTCCAGTAGTGGCAGGGGTAATAGTCCGCTGCCGGGCCATTGTGCATTAAAGTCTACCCAGCCAATAACAAAAAACCGATCCGTTAGCGGGTCATTATCCAAATCTTCAGTATCATCTGTTAATGGCCCATAGGGCTGTAATGCGTTGGGATACAGGCTGATATTGTTTGGGGTGAGCAGGCTTGAGTTGAAATGTATCCGCAAACCAAGACCGGTTTCTGTTGCTGTTTCCGGAGCAGTCACCCGATACTGAGCAGTGATGTTTACTGTATCACCTGCTGCGACAAAAGAAGAAGTTGTCGCCAGCGATACCATCTGATCAGCCTGAGCGGTGCAGCAAAGTCCCGACAAGACTACGCTCTGGCATAACACCAGATAATATTTATTCATGCCAAATTATTTTCATTTTTATGATGGGGCGGCAGAACCTGAGACAGGCTCACAAAGTCCACTAATTTGAATCACTGTGGTAATGATCCAAATTAGCAGAAGTTGTGTGAATAAACAAATCTATTGATGATAAGCGCAATGAATGGATTGAATTTGATCAGGTTTCGAGTGCTTCCCAGCGAGCAAATGTTTGTTCCAGTTCTTGCTCCAGTTTTTCTAATTCATCCTGTGTGGCAGTAATCTCGTCTTTATCTTTTTGATAAAACTCCGCAGTACCCATAATTTCCTGTACTGCATTGATCTGCTGTTCTAACTCTTCAATGCGCAGTGGCATTTGTTCTAAATCACGCTGATCTTTATAACTCAGTTTCCGCGCCTTCGGTTTGTCCTCAGCGGGAGTGACAGGTGGGTTGGCCTTAGCCTCTGCTGCTTTCTTTTCAGCTGCAGCGGCTTTTGCCTGGTTATCAGCCACTGTTTTAGGGTCAGGACGTTGCACCAGCCAGTCATCATAACCACCAGCGTAATCATTGATTTCACCGTGCTCGAAGACGATGGAACGTGTTACCACTGAGTTCAGAAAGCTCCGGTCATGCGAAATCAGCAGCAAAGTGCCTTTGTATTCGATGAGCAGTTCTTCCAATAATTCCAGTGTCTCAGCATCCAGGTCATTGGTCGGCTCATCGAGCACCAGCAGGTTAGAGGGCTGAGCAAACAAACGTGCCAGCAGTAGCCGATTGCGTTCACCACCTGACAAGACCTTTACCGGCTTTTGGATCTGCAGCGGGGTAAACAGAAAGTCCTGCAGGTAGCTGATAATATGTTTACGTTGGCCGTTGACTTCAACAAAGTCGGTTGACGGTGCAATATTGTCACGCAGGTTTTGTTCTTCATTAAACTGTGAGCGGTGCTGGTCAAAGTACGAAATTTCTAATTTTGTACCTTGCTTGATGGTGCCTGAAGCTGGTTGAATTTTTTCTAAAAGCAGCTTGATCAGCGTGGTTTTACCCACACCATTTGGGCCAATAATGCCGATTTTGTCACCACGCAAAATAGTGATGCCAAAGTTATTAATCAGGTTTTGCTCGCCAAAGCCATGTGTGAGCTTTTCTGCTTCAATGACCAGTTTGCCAGATGAATCTGCTCGACCAATCTGAGCTTTTACCGTGCCTTGCTGTTTTCTGCGCTGTCTGAATTCTTCACGCATAGATTCCAGTCTTCTGACCCGGCCTTCATTGCGTGTACGTCTCGCTTTAATGCCCTGACGAATCCAGACTTCTTCTTCAGCTAAACGTTTGTCAAACAACGCTGCCTGTTGCTCTTCAGCTTCTAGCGCGGCTTGTTTGTTCTTTTGATATTTAAGGAAGTCGCCCGGCCAGCTGGTGAGTTTGCCTCTATCCAGCTCAATAACCCGCGTCGCCAGTTTCTGTACAAAAGTACGGTCATGGCTGATAAATAATAAGGTGCCCTGATAGGAACCCAGGAATTTTTCCAGCCATTCAATAGCCGGAATATCCAGATGGTTGGTCGGCTCATCCAGCAGCAACAGGTCAGGTTCACCGACTAAGGCCCGTGCCAATAATGCACGCCGTTTCCAGCCGCCTGACAGTGACTCAAATTTCACTTCACCATCAAGCTGCAGGCGCGATAGCACTGAATCCACCTGCCAGGTTATCTGCCAGTCTTCCTCATCGTCAGCTGCGGCGATGCCCTGGGCAACAATGTCGAAGACGCTGATGTCATCACCATGCGGCACATCCTGTTGCAGCCGGGCAATTTTCAGGTCAGGGGAGTGGATGATTTCACCATCATCTGCCAGCACTTCGCGGCAGAGTAGCTTCATCAGAGTTGATTTACCGGTACCGTTACGCCCGACCAGGCACACGCGCTCGCCGGGTTCGATTTGTAAATCAACGCCATCGAATAAACGGTTATCACCGTTCTCAAGAAAGATATTTCGCAGATGTAATAAGGCCATGCGGCGGATTATCGCAGTCAGCTTGCCGGATGGCTAGCCTCAGTTGATAGATCCGGTGTTTTATTTGCTAAGTTTGATTCGGCTAAATGCTGTGCTAACTTTTTTGTATGCGATTTCAGCATGCTTAATGAATCACGCAGCGCCAGCAATTGTTGTTGTGCGGTATCCAATTCTTCCTGTTTCCAGAGGATTGGCTTTTCTTCCTGTGGCTCGCGTACTGGGGTTGGTTCTTGTCGGGTTTCCAGATCCAGCTGTTTCTGTAGCTCCGGAGAAATCCAGGTTTTTATTTCAGGTGTGCTCTGGTAGCGCTGCCGGAAGTCAATGACGGTATCTTTGGACAGTTTTTCCATGTCCGTAGTACCTTGTTCAAAAACGGTACGATTGCGTAATTTTAAGTTGCTTCTGAAATAAGCCCGGATAGGGTCGGCGACAACTAGCAAGTCATGTTGTTTGGCTATCGGTGCTTCTAGTAATTTTAACCGGCGTAGATTTTCAATCACCCATTGCCAGTGTTCTTCATTCAGCCTGCCTAATGGCCCCAAGAAACGTACATAGTCATCGCGTTTAGTCAGCCAGCGTTCCATTAGTGTGGAATGGAAAACAACTTTCATGTGTTGGTGGGCTACGGGCCGGTCGCTCAGGCTCAACAAATAGAGCAGAGTCATATCAGATGTACCGCGCAATTTGGCCTCAAATGCTGCGAGCACCCGTCTTAATCCACGCCCTTCAGGTAAGTTGTCTAATAGCACCGGAATGGTCTCCAGTCCGTTCAATCGGCCCGCATACCAGCGTTTGAGGTAGGCAGCTAACAGACTTAGTGTTAAAGGGTCATTGTCAAAGTCAGCAGCTACCTCTTTCAGCTTCTTTTGCTCACCTTTAATACCGGCTTCTTTTAGTTGTAGGGCGTATTTATCATCGTCCATGGTTGGACTGATATCGCCGCTATCTTCATGATAGTCATACTGAACAGCAATGGACATAAATACCCCTTATGGTGATATGTTAAAAATTGATCAATTAATATTCTATTCGTTGAAGACTAATGCTTCCTGAACGGGATGTAAATTTACTCAAATCTTAATGTACACCTACCTTGAACTAAAGTATGGAGTAAAGATTATCTTAAATATTATGCAGATAGGCCTGTAAGTGTTCACGTGTGCTTTCGATCGGAATTTTTTTCAGCCAGGCTGTGGCATCAGTAATGTTACCGTGATTAAGGGAGATAGCCGCCAGGTGAGAGTAAATGCTGCTTATAGTTAACTGACCTTCCGGAGTATCAGTCGGGGTGTTGCCTGCTATAGATTCCAGTTTATCAATCAGTTTTTCTGCTCCGGTTGAATGATTAAAGTGCTTATGGTCTATTAGCATACGGGTCAGCCATTGGATGCTTTGTTCCGGTGTGTCCGCTGTATTTTCTGCCTCTGTTATGGCTTCTTTCAGTAGTGTTTTAGCCGTAGCAGCATCACCGGTCATGGTATAAATCTGACTGAGTACGGAGGCGAGTAAAGGGGCTGTCTGTTCTGAATCGGCATTGATAGCCACACTCTTCATGGTGAGTAATATATCATCATGATGCAGATTGCGTTTTTTCTGCTGCTCCGAGTTGGCTACGGTCATAATAAGCAGTGCGGCAGCATAAGGGTGATCGCCATTTTCGGCAAACACCAGCCCGAGACTGGGTTTATCCAGTGCTAATAAACGTTTGAGTCTGGGTAACAGTTTTGCGTATTGATCATTGTCAGTATGTCCAAAAGCCTTGGTTTCAGTCGATTTAAGAATACTTGTTAATGCTTCAAGTTGTTGCGGTGACAGACTTGCGGCTGCTAATTGCTCTGTGGTTGTGTTAGCCAGTTCTGCTTGCACTGTGGAATTTCGGATGTTGGTCTGGCTCAACGGGGCATCTTTGCCTTTTATGCCGATAGTGGCATTGTGGCTTGTATTGCCAGCCAGGTATTGAGCTTCCTGTTCCGTATTTTTATTGAATTTTTCAAAAACAAAATAGCCCACTGCGCCTGTGACAAGCACTGCGGTTATATTGGCGATAGCAACAGCTGTTAGTGTTTTCTTTTTTATGCCTGATTTATTAGGTGCTGCTTCGTGAGGTAGCTCTGTTCCATCAGGGTCTGGATTAAATGGGTCACTGTCTGAATCTTCTGTTCGTTTTAGTTTACGTTTCCTGACAGGAGGAGCGCGGTGCAGCTCGGTTTCGACCTTCTGTTCAAGAAATAGCTGTTGGTAATGCTCACCCTTTGTCCACGTGATGTTTTCCAGAATGGTGTTGCTGCTTTGCTCGAACAACAATGATTCAGATAGCTTGTATTCCAGATAGGCATCACCTGTCTCTTCCATGATTTCAAGCAAGTCCTGCACCAGTTTTTCAATGGATTTGCTGGACGAGTGCTGGGTGATAGCAAGGTTGTAGAGTGCTTCTGACATAATGAAAACCTTATGATTTTTTTATTGATGGCTTTGGGGTGTCTCCACGAATGCCTTCACTTAAGTGAAGGCTAACGAGAATTCTGATAAAGGTGAACTTTTTAGAGATAAGTGGGCGAAGATTATTTGCCCATTACCCGCCCCACTCGTCGTGGATCAGCACCACCTTCCAGTCCATCAGGTGTAATCACAATACCGTGCAAACCTGAATTCAGATCCCGCACACTGACCTTATGCCCTAAAGCCTCTAGTTGTGGTTTCAACTGACTGATTGCTGTGTTGTCTTCCAGATCAGTGCTGCCATTGCGGTTAACGAAGTGCGGCATATCAATAGCTGTCTGAATGTCCATGTTCCATTCCAGAACACCCAACATGGTTTTAGCGACATAATTGATAATCCGGCTACCACCCGGTGAGCCAATCAGCATGACCAGTTTGTCATCTTTATCAAATACCATGAAAGGTGACATGGAGCTGCGCGGGCGCTTGCCAGGTTGCACACGGTTAGCAATCAGTTTGCCATCTTCCGTGCTTTCACTAAACGAAAAGTCGGTCAGTTGGTTATTTAACAGGAACCCATGCGTCATTAATGTCGAGCCAAAAGCCATTTCAATACTGGAGGTCATCGAAAAGCCATTGCCGTCTTTGTCGACAATACTAAAATGGGTGGTGCTGGGCTGCTCGGGTGAAGTAGCGGTTTTCCAATTTTGATCCGCATTAGGGGGTGTACCGGCACTGGCGCTGCCCATGTCTTTATCAGTAATCAGTGCTGCCCGCTGCTTCAGGTATTCGCCATCAATTAATCCTTCCACCGGCACATCCACAAAGTCCGCATCGGCCATGTATTTACCCCGATCGGCATAAGCCAGTTTTCCGGCCTGTGCAAACAGGTGCACCGCTTCGGCTGATAACGGTTTGAGTGCTGAAAGATTCTTGTCTTCCAGTAATTTGAGCATCTGGATAACTGTCATGCCACCTGAGGTCGGCGGCCCCATGCCACACAGTTTATAGGCTTTGTAGGGTGCGCAAACCGGTGGCCGTTCGATCGCTTCGTAACTTGCCATATCTTCAGCCGTCAGCATACCGGGGTTGTCTTCTGCCGATTGCACGGTATCGACAATATCCAGTGCAATCTCACCTTTGTAAAAAGCTTTTGAGCCAAGCAAGGCAATTCTGCGGAAGGTCATCGCCAGCGCAGGGTTTTTACGCATCGCACCTTTGGCAATGGGTTTGCCATCCGGGAAAAAATACTCCCAAGCGTCACCGTAACGTCCCAATGCCGGATTAGTGCCACGCGCAATGGAGGCAGCCAGTTTAGGCGAAATTTCAAAACCGGCTTCCGACAATTGAACGGCATCTTCAAACAAGGTGGCCCACGGTAGTTTGCCGTATTGTTTGTGCACCTTTTCCAGCATCGCTAAGACACCGGGAACCCCGACCGCACGACCACCCGCCAATGCTTCCCACCAGTTCATATTCTTGCCGTTTTCCTGGAACAGTTTTTCGTCTGCTGCCATTGGTGCCTTTTCACGGCCATCAAAACTACTGAGTTTTTTATTTTCATTATCCCAATGCAGTGCAAAAGCACCGCCACCAATCCCACTGGACTCCGGCTCCACCAGCGTCAACACCATCTGCACAGCGATTGCAGCATCAATGGCACTGCCGCCTTGTTCCAGAATACGCATCCCGGCTTCAGTGGCATAAGGATTGGCTGCAGCCACCATGTATTCCTGGGCTTTCACCAGTGTTTGTTCAATGCGGCCATTACCAAATTCGGGGTAACGGGCTTCTTTGGCGGTGGCGCTAGTGGCGATGAAAAGGGTGAGTGCAAGGGCTATTGTTTTAATAGGGCGTTGTTTCATGTGGCTTCTCCGCTGGTGAGTATTAAATTAATGTAGCGTAATTTGACTTTGGGAGTACAGGAATGTGACGTGCATCGTTTCCGGCGTTAGAATGTATGGCCTACATCAACACTACTTAAATTTGTCTGGAGATTACAATGCCTGAATACCGTTCCCGTACTTCTACGGCTGGCCGCAATATGGCCGGTGCCCGTGCTTTGTGGCGTGCCACAGGTATGAAAGATGACGATTTCCAAA
>CALHAO010000440.1 GCA_937931765.1 uncultured Thiotrichaceae bacterium | reverse complement strand
TATTCCATACGCGACTGTTGAAAAGCCGCTGGTGTGTCAATATCCAACAGAATTTCCATCTGCAGACACAGCGTTTCACCTTCAATCTGCGCTGCAGCATCACTGACACCAGCACCTTTAATTTCAGCAGATTGAGCTGCCAGCACATCTAATTTTGCCAAGCGTATTGTCCAGCGCAACTGCTCTTGTTTGTTCAACACCGCCTGCTCTGCTGAACTGAAACGCTCTTCCAGTTTACGTAAAACAGCACGCGGAATTTCACGCAAGCTATCAAACTCCGTACGCAGCGCACCCAATTCACGCGCCGCCGGAATAAATTCATCATCACTTAGCTGTAATATAGCTTCCAGCTTCGCGCACAAAGCGTCTTTCTGTTGAATGCGCATATCTGTATCAGAACGTTGTGACTGCCGGTCATCTTTCAATCGGGCAAAAACAGCATCAATCGGGCCACGGAATTGCTTCCATAACTTCTGCTCTTCTCGCGGGCGTGACGGGATAGTGATCTGCCAATCTGATTGCAATGATTTAGCCTCCGACACTGCTGCCTGAACATCTTCCATTTCAGCCAGTGCAACAGACCGCTCCATCAGGCGCTGACGTTCCTTGAAATTACGCTCACGCTCAGCCTTAAGGTGTTCTTCCAAACCATCCATCGCATCATTAAAGCGCTGATTAATCGACTTCCAGTCTTTGTGTCCTACCGTACCGCATTTCTTCCAGTCTTTACGCCGCTCATTAATCACTGCATATTGCGCTTTCCAATCCACTGTCGACCAATCGGTCTCCGTTTTCATGGTTTCGAGCTGAGCGCATATTGCCTCACGCTGCTGTAAATGTTCGTTACGTTGTTTGGCCTGCTCCGCAAAATGCTGCTTACTTGGCTCATAAGCCGCAGTGACCTTTTTATCAAAATCTTTCCACTGTTTGCGCTGCTGCCCAGGGTCCATTTGTGCCAGCTTGCGCCATTCATCACGCAACGCTTTGATTTCTTTAGCGCGTTGTTCCGGCTCCATGCTGTCATCATTTTCCAGCCGCTGCGCCGTTTCAATCAGATGCTCACGCGCCTGATCAGTCCCCCAACTGCGCCAGTCTTTAAATTCCATCACCATCGGTGCTGCTGCACGTAAACGCTGCTCAATCCCGCGTTTAGCTTTCTCATCCAAACCGCCCAGCTCTTTAAGGCGCATCGAGATATTGCGATGAAGGTCAATCGCCTCACCGTATTTTTCCTGCTCCAGATCAGCTTCCATCTGATCCAACCCGGCCTTCATCTTACTGAGCTTTTCTTCACGCTCTTCAGCTTCCCGCTGTAGCCGGGCATTCAGGCTATCCATCGCTTGATGGAAACGGCTTTCCAGCTCAGTAATAACTTCGCTAGTAAGGCTAGGGCGTTTGATTTTCACCCAATCTGACTGTAAAGCAGTTAATTGTTTGGCCTGTAAAGGACGCTTACCCTTGCGCATTGACTCTGCGCGGGAACAACAACGGCGTAAACTATCAACAGCCCCAAGATCATTGGAAGCTGCATCACGTTTATCAACCAAGGCTACATAAGCAGCCATCCAACGCTGATTCAATGCTTCCTGTTGTTCCTCATCCGGTAATGGCGCAGCACTCACCCAGCGCTCCTGCCACTGCTCAAGTTTCTGATCAATCGTACTCAGGGTTAATTCTTCGGGCCGCTCATTCAGTGTCTGTTGCAGGACTTCAGCATCCTGCAGGTATTCCAGAAACACGGCCCGCAATGGTTCCAGTTCAGCTTGTTGTTTTTCATGTTTGCCCAAGCGTCCAAGAAACACCGTTTCAGCATCACGAAAACGCTTATCCAACACAGTCGGGATACTTTTATCACCAGCCTCGGCCACTGTTTTCTGCCAGCTTTGAGCCAAGACCCTGTATTGAGTTTTTTCCTGCGCCCAATGACCAGAAAGGCCTAATGCCTCAAGATCAACTGCCATTGATTCCAGCGCTTGATGCAATGCTTCTTGTTGCTGAAAAGCGCTCATGCGCTCTTTCAGCAACAAGCGTAATTTCTTGTTATTGCGACCCTGGGTTTTTTCCAACTGCTTGAGCTTATCCTGATCCTGCAAACGGCTGGCTGCCAGATATTGCAATTCGCGGGAAACATCTTCACTGGCGATTTTAAACAACAGGTTTTCATCATCCAGCTGCTCAATGGCCAGCTGACGTAAAACGGGTGCACGTTGGGCATCGCGGGCAATATTTTCCACTAACGCAGGGTTAGTCATTAGCCAATCAAACACCTCAACCAGCATGGCATCCTGACTATTATCATGTGCTGCCAAACTTAACAAACGCAATCTCGCACGTTCACCGATAGAATCTGTGCGCTTTCCCAACTGCAGCAAAGTAGGGAAATCTGTCAGATAAGTAATGGCCTCCAGACGCACACCAGTATTCGGATCACTCTGCACCAGCTGAATCAGCTCAGCACTATCGGAACCCAACGACGGCAGCGCCTGCATCCTGATACGGGCATTACTATGTTGCCACTTCGGCTTAAATAAACCACCTAGCATTTATTGTTTCCTCGTACCTAAGACACTGCCCATAGACAATGCCTTAATTTATAGTTATTTATTTAACCCGCATACCTGGCAACGCGCCATCATCGGGATTTAATACAAACAGATCAGCACCACCCGGCCCTGCTGCTAACACCATGCCTTCTGACACACCAAAACGCATTTTCCGTGGCGCAAGATTCGCCACCATGACTGTCATTTTACCTTCCAGATCGGCCGGATCGTAAGCCGATTTAATCCCGGCAAACACATTACGGGTTTCACCACCCAAGTCCAGCGTCAGTTGCAGTAACTTCGCAGCACCTTCGACATGCTCGGCCTTAACAATTTTCACCACCCGCAGATCAACTTTAGCAAAGTCATCGAAGGTAATTTCAGCACTCAGCGGATCATCAGCAAGCGGGCCAGCTACTGCCGCCTTTTCTTCAACCGGCGCAGGCAATGCAGCATTATTATCTTCAATCATCGCGTCAATCATTTTCTGCTCAACACGGGTCATTAATGCTTTGAATTTAGTGATCTCACTACCCAGTAAAGGCGTCTGCACACTATCCCACTGCAACTCACCCGCATTGAGGAAGGCTTCAGCATCAGCGGCTAATTGCGGCACCACCGGCTTCAGATAAGTGACAATGGCACGGAACATATTAATGCCCTGTGTACAGATGCCCTGCACTTCGGCCTGCCGTGCCTCATCTTTAATCAACACCCACGGCTTCTGCTCATCCACATACTGATTCGCTTTATCCGCCAGTGCCATAATTTCGCGCATAGCCTGACTATAGAGCCGTTTCTCATATAAATCAGCAATACTGTCCGCAGCACCCGCTATTTCCTGATATAAATCAGCATCAGGCAGTTGCTCCGACAATATATTATCAAACCGCTTATTCACAAATCCGGCACAACGCGACGCGATATTTACCACTTTACCAACCAAGTCACTGTTTACCCGCTGGATAAAATCTTCCAGATTCAGGTCAATATCACTGACACCATCGCCCAGTTTACCAGCGAAGTAGTAGCGCAACCATTCCGGATTCAGATGGCGCAGATAGCTTTCGGCCTGAATAAACGTACCACGAGACTTTGACATCTTCGCGCCATTTACGGACAAAAAGCCGTGACAATGCACACCGGTTGGCAATCTGAAACCAGCGCCCTGCAATAAAGCAGGCCAAAATAAAGTGTGGAAGTAGGCAATATCCTTGCCAATAAAATGATACATTTCCGTAGTCGAATCTGCTTTCAGGAACTCATCAAAATCAACGCCCTCCCGATCACAGAAATTGCGGAAACTGGCTAAATAGCCAATCGGCGCATCCAGCCAGACATAGAAGTATTTATCTTCTGTACCCGGAATTTTAAAGCCCCAATAAGGCGCATCACGCGACACATCCCAATCGGCCAGGCCTTTGTCTGACTCAAACCATTCCATCTGTTTATTGACGATTTCTTTCTGCACCGCACCACTTTTCAGAAAGCCCAGCAGGAATTCTTCAAAATCACCCAACTTAAAGAAATAATGCTCACTTTCCTTCTCAACCGGCGTCGAACCTGAAAGCGCAGAAACCGCATTTTTCAGGTCAACCGGCGAATAAGTCGCACCACAACTTTCACAGTTATCACCGTACTGATCAGCCGTGCCGCACTTCGGGCACTCGCCTTTAATAAAACGATCCGGCAGGAACATTTTCGCTTCAGCATCATAGGCCTGCTTGATTACTCGACGATCAATATGACCGGCATCGCGCACGGCCTTATAGATGTATAAGGCATAGTGACGATTTTCATCGGAATGCGTGGTGTAGTAATTATCAAAACTGATATTAAACCCGTCAAAATCCTGCTTATGGCGCGTCCACATATCCTCAATCAGCTGCTCAGGCGTAATACCTTCCTGCTGAGCACGCAACATAATCGGCGTGCCGTGCGCATCATCTGCGCAAATGAGGTAACAGGTATTCCCCCGCAGCCGCTGAAAACGCACCCAGATGTCTGTCTGGATATGCTCCAACAAGTGACCGAGATGCAAAGGGCCGTTGGCATAGGGTAACGCACTGGTGACGAGAATTTTTCTTGGTTCCATGACTCAAATCCGGGCAATCCGTAACAAGGGCGTTAAGGTATCAGTTTGTGGGAGGTGGTGCCAGAGTGTGGGCTTAAAATAGAGCATGTAGATTCGCCGCTTAAAATGCAAGAAAACCAGCATTCACGTCAGGCATTTTCAGTCAAAAAAACGTATTTCCTCACATATGACAACACCACTTGCCAGAAATAAAAATATTTTTTTATAAAAAAACAAAGGATTTAATTTAATTTAAAAAAAATTTTGACTTTCAAATAACGTGAACATAAAATAAACACTAATTGAATATCTTTTATTCATATTTTAATTTTTCGAGGGAACAAATAGTGATTAATTTTAGATCTAAAATAGCATTATCGACCTTAGTAAGTCTATTATTCATATCAACCCATGCTAACGCTGCGGGTACTAACGAGGAACAAGCTGTAGCAAAAGTTATCGGCCAGAAAAACCAGGTTATAGCTGAAGACAGGGATGGCGTTCGTCGTCTGCTGGCTAAAGATTCTGAAATTTTCGATGGTGAACATTTGCTGATCTTAGAAAATGCATCTGTTGAATTACACTATCTTAGCAGCGCATGCAAAATTGTACATGGTGCTAATACCTTATTAACCGTTGATGCCGCCTCTCAATGCGCTGTTGGCCAACAAATGGCTGTAGGCCAGGGTGCTGCAGCTGGTTCTGCTAGCAAGATTGGAAGTATCGGAAGTAGTCTTGGAATAGGTGCTGGAGCAGTTACAAGCCTAGCCATTGGAACTGTTATCGTAGGCGGTATTGTCACAGTTGCCGCAACGAATGATGGCCCAGCCAGCAACTAAGCCAGAGCTTTTACAGATCAAACTGAACCACTGACAACATGTCGGTGGTTTACTCTGTCATTGAGTGTTTTATTCTCAATGTCTTTTAAATATTAGAAAACATCAAAGTTTAATTAAAGTACTTGCCGTACACCAAGCTCACTTACTCACCCAAAACAAACAAAAAAGGTAATAGTGTTAGGCCACCAGCATTATAAATATTAACCACCGGATTATTACTCCAGCCATAACGAACAACACCAGGCTTAT
>CALHAO010000439.1 GCA_937931765.1 uncultured Thiotrichaceae bacterium | reverse complement strand
GAAAAGCCGGTGACACCAGAAAACAAGTCAATCAACAATAAAACTGGCACAAAATACTTGGCCGCAATCGGATAAGGAATAAAAATCAGCATGAGTTTGTGGTTGGGGAAACAGACCGCAAAAGCCGCCAGAATACCGTAGATAGCACCTGAAGCGCCTACTGCCGGAATATGATATAGCTGGTAATAATTGGATACCAACTCATTGGTTAATCCGGAGATTTTTGGATAAGTCCCTTCACTAAGGATGCGTTCAAGTTCAGTCGGCCCCAACCCCAATTGGGTGAATTGTTGAGCCAGCGTCGCAAACTGATATTCATTAACCCAGGTATAAATCAAGCCTCCACCAATGCCGCAGCACAGGTAAAAGATCAGGAAGCGCGTACTGCCCCATAGCCTTTCCAGCGCTAAACCAAACATCCACAAACCTAACATATTAAACAGTAGGTGCGTCACACTGCCATGCATAAACATGCTGCTGAGGTATTGCCAGGTGCTAAATTGTGGATTTTCCGGTAGGAACAAGGCCCACGGATTCTGGCCGATAAAAGCATCACTGGCGACAGGTATGAAACAAACGACACAGATGGCAATCAGCACATAAGTGACCGGGGTCAAGAGCATGTTTGATGGGTTCACGGTAATCCTTTACTGTAGAAGTCGAAGACTTCTATGCTTGAGGGAAAATATTTTCGTGGCAATGACGAATTGCTTCCCTCGCAGTGTAAATGGAATTTACGATAAGTACAAAATGTGAAAAGCGGATTAATGAAGCTGATAAGTATTATGACGGCTATGTGTGTTTACAGCCGATAAGAAGCAACCGTCATCACTTTAGAAATCATCGGCATCATCAGCTTGCGGATCGGGAAAGGTAATTTTTTACCGCCCGCTTGAGCTGCATTTTCACCATGACGGATTTCATCTTCTTTCATTTTTTGCAGGACGACCATGCTGGGCAAGTCGTTGGCAGGCAGGCGGGTCATGTGGTCATTTAGGTGACGTTCGACCTGATCTTCGGTTTCTTTAACAAAGCCTAAGCTCCATTTGTCACCGACTAAACCAGCGACAGCACCAATGGAAAACGATCCCCAATACCAGAGTGGATTAAAGATGCTTTTGTTCGTATCTAGTGCGGTAAGGCGTTTTTCACACCAATCCAGATGGTCATTTTCTTCCATCGCAGCACGCTCCATTTCCTCACGTACCTCAGGAAGTTTGGCAGTGAGGGCCTGTCCACGATACAGGCCCTGTGCTGATACTTCACCGGCATGATTAATGCGCATTAACCGTCCGGATAATTGTCGTTCTTCATCGGTCAGTGGTTCCGTCTCCTGAATAGCCTCAGCGGGGTATTCACGCTCCGTTGTTGGCGGTGCGGCGTGTGACGTTCTTAATGACTGATCAATTTCAACGAGTAACTTATCCAGTGGGTTCAGAATGCGCATTGTTTAGTCCGGTAGTTGCTGTTGACTCAGATTATTTTGTTTCAAGGTTGGTCAGATAATTAATCACTTCAAGCAGCTTATCATTGCCAGAAACCATACTAGGACTGGTCAGATACTTGCCGTTCACAATAATGGTAGGCACAGAATCAAGGCTGGATTTGAAAGTAATTTCTTTCGCGTACTCAAGTTGAGTCTTAAGCTCCATTGATTTCAGGGCGTTATTAACCTCATCTGCCTTAAAGCCATTGCCTGTGAAAAAGCGTCTTAGCTGATCGTCATTACCAATGCGGCGGCGTTGCTTGTGCAGTGCTTCGAAAATCTTGGTATGAATGCCTTTGCTGCCATCTGCATCCAGCATTTGTCCGACATAATACAGTTTGCCGTGAAATGACCAGCTGGCATCCAGCATAGCCGGAACGCGGGAAAAGGTAACATTATCAGGTTTGCTTTCCACGTACTTTTCCATGGTTGGCTCAAGGCTATAGCAATGCGGGCAGCCATACCAAAAAACTTCTGCCACTTCGACTTTGCCTTCTTCTGCCTGAGTGCTCAATGGAGGGGTGATGACGGCAAAGTCAACATTTTCAGTGAAAGTACGTGCCTGTGATTCCGGAATACAGCCTGTGAGGCCAACAATAGCCAACAACAGTGCAGGCAACATAAAACTAAACACTTTCTTCATCAAATTTCTCCTTGGATTTATGGTTGTTTGGAGGCTACTCATCGGCAGCCCCCCTATTACTTTCAGTCAGACTAAAGATAGGTAGTTAAAGTTCACCGTAGGAATGCAGGCCGGATAAAAACATATTCACACCAATAAAAGCGAATAGGGTGATGAACAGGCCCGCAATCGCCCACCACGCCATGTGTGTACCACGCCAGCCTTTAGAAAAACGGAAATGTAACCATGCAGCGTAGTTTAGCCAGACGATTAATGCCCATGTTTCTTTCGGGTCCCATGACCAATAACCACCCCAGGCTTCCGCCGCCCACATAGCGCCCAAAATAGTGGCGATAGTGAAGAAAGCAAAACCCAGTGCAATAGATTTATAGCTGAGGTCGTCCATCATTTCCAGCGAAGGCAGGCGTCTGGCCATCAGACCATCAGGATTACGTTTCAGGGCGCTATCTTTTAACAGATAAGCCACACTGACCATTGCTGAGAGTGCGAAGGCACCATAGCCCACGAAGTTGGCAGGTACATGAATTTTCATCCAGTAACTTTTTAATGCCGGAACCAGCGGTTGAATCTCATTAGCACCGCGTGAAAAGCCGTACCACAACAGGAAGGCAACGGCAGCACTAATTACCAATAATACAAACCCACCCATTGAGCGGTTTTTGTAGCGGCCTTCGTAATACATGTAAAGCAGGCCGGTGATC
>CALHAO010000438.1 GCA_937931765.1 uncultured Thiotrichaceae bacterium | reverse complement strand
AGCTCAATATGCTGACAGACAGCTCGCAGGAGGCTCTAAAAACTTACTAGGTGAACTGACCCCCATCTTTGAAGGCACACTCTTACAAGCGGCTTTGCGCAAAACCGGTGGACGCAAGATTGAAGCAGCGGAATTAATGGGCTGGGGTAGGAATACGCTGACCCGGAAGCTCAAAGAGCTGAACATAGACCCGTCTTAAAATGCCAGGCAAAAAAAGAGGTGGATTAAAATCCACCCCTTTTTCTATGCGATGTAACTACTAAAATAAATTAGCAGCTATAGTACATTTCAAACTCAACCGGATGCGTTGTCATTTGCAGCTGCAACACTTCTTCCATCTTCAGCTCGATATAAGCATCAATCATGTCGTTAGTGAATACACCACCGGCAGTCAGGAAGTCACGATCCTTATCCAGCTCTTCCAGAGCCTGATCCAGAGAATGACATACCTTAGGAATCAGCTTGTCTTCTTCAGCAGGCAGATCATACAGATCCTTATCCATAGCTTCGCCCGGATGAATCTTGTTCTTGATTCCATCAAGACCAGCCATCAACAAAGCTGCAAACGCCAGGTATGGGTTAGCAGTCGGATCAGGGAAGCGAACTTCAACACGACGGCCTTTAGGGCTGTTAACAAAAGGAATCCGGATAGACGCCGAACGGTTACGCGCTGAATAAGCCAGCATAACCGGTGCTTCAAAACCAGGAACCAGGCGCTTGTACGAGTTAGTAGACGCATTACAGAACGCATTCAGTGCTTTAGCATGCTTAATCACACCACCGATGTAATACAACGCATCTTCAGACAGACCTGCATATTCATCACCTGCAAACGTATTTTCACCGTCTTTAGCAATCGACATATGCACATGCATACCAGAACCATTGTCACCAACGATCGGCTTAGGCATGAAGGTCACTGTTTTGCCATACTGGTGTGCAACATTGTGTGTTACATACTTCTGCTTCTGTACCCAATCAGCACGCTCAGTCAACGTTGAGAAACGTGTACCGATTTCACACTGACCAGCAGTAGCCACTTCATGGTGATGTACTTCAACCGGAACACCCATTTCTTCCATGATATTACACATGGTCGCACGGATATCATGCAGAGAATCAACCGGCGGCACAGGGAAATAACCACCCTTAACACCAGGGCGATGACCCATATTGCCATCTTCGTAGACTTTTTCCGTGTTCCAGCCCGCTTCCTCAGAATCGATCTTAACGAACGTGCCGCTCATATCGGTTCCCCAGCGCACATCGTCAAAAACGAAGAACTCAGGCTCAGGGCCGAAGAATGCAGCATCACCTGCGCCGGAAGATTTCAGGTACTCTTCAGCACGCTTAGCGATAGAACGCGGATCACGCTCATAACCTTCCATCGTCGCAGGTTCTACGATGTCACAGGTAATATTTACCGTTACATCCTGGAAAAATGGATCTAGCGTCGCTGTTGCAGGATCAGGCATCAGGATCATGTCTGATTCATTGATACCTTTCCAACCAGCGATTGATGAACCATCAAACATTTTGCCATCTTCGAAAGTATCTTCATCGATTTCAGTAACAGGAACAGTAACGTGCTGCTCCTTACCTTTAGTATCAGTGAATCGAAAATCAACGTACTTTACATCGTTTTCCTGAATGAGTTTCAGAACATCTTGTGCAGACATGACTTTGGCTCCTGGGAGTTAAAGTTAAAGGTTTATACAAACCATAAATAAAGTTTCAAAAGGAATATGCAATAGCTATGCCAATAATGCAATGCGCAATTTTCAGTAAGTTAAAGTATTTACGGGCACACACAGCGCACCAAAAAGAGGCTTAACCACTCATTAATGCACTATTTTAGTGCTTTGCATTAAATATCATAACTGCAAAAAGACTTTCACCTGCCGGACATATGCCTGTTTTAGTGCAGCTTCCCTAAAATTATTTATTAAAGCAAGATCAACAGCGGCCTGCAGATAAACATCCATTTCCACTGAACCATCAATATAATGCAATATTGTATTGTCAATATGCTCAAACAACGGTGCACAGCCCTCATCTGTACGCAGTGTCGCCAGAATATCCTCACGCAGTGGCAAGTCTGCACTGGGCTTAGCCAACTCATCATCTTCCGGGTCGATATGCATGGTCACATCATTCATCTCCGGAAAACGCGCCTTTAATTGCTGCATAACAGACTCGGCCACATGGTGACCCTCCGACACACTGATGTGACTCTGCACCTGAATATGCGCATCAGCAAAAATCTGTCCGCCCATCAACCGTGTACGTAACATATGCACACTGACGACTCCCGGCAAGCCATCAATAAACTGCCGAACGACCTCCGCTTCTTCCGGCTCCATGCCAGTGTCGACTAATTCTGATGTGCTATCCAGAATCATCCGCCCTGCCATATACATAATCATCACGGCAACCACCAAAGCCGCCACACCGTCCAGCCAGGGAAAACCTAACTGAGCACCGCCAATACCTAATAACACAACCGCCGATGAAACCACATCAGAACGGTGATGCCACGCATTAGCCTGCAGCAACTTGGACTTGACCCGTTTTGCGGCACGCATGGTGTAATGGAACAAACCTTCTTTCGCCAGAATAGCTAAAGCAGCAAAGGCCAACGCCCAGGGGTGCGGCGCTACCAACAACTCATCTGCAAACAAACGCTCCCAGGCCCGCATAAAAATACCCACGGCCACACCAGCCAATATCAACCCTAGGATGACAGTCGCTACGGTTTCAATACGACCATGACCATAAGGGTGCTCCTCATCCGCTTCTTTGTTCGCATGATGAGAAGCGAATAGCACTACAAAATCACTGACCAGGTCAGATAAAGTATGAAAACCATCAGCAATCAAAGCCTGAGAGGCCGTAAAAAAACCACCTACTAACTGAGCAATCGCGAGCAGTGTGTTAACCACAGCACCTACTAGCGTAACCCGCTGAGTAGCTGATTTTTTATCCTGAATATCTGACATAATTTGAGGTGTCGGCTGAAAAAGATGCCGGATTATAGCCTGACCGGCCAACTGCTGCGAATCAACTCTATTTCATTGATACGTTTTTGCAATTTATCACGGCACTCCGCCGGATCTTTTTGCTGCACCATCTCACCACTGCGCGGATATAACACATCCAATAAACGCGACAACCAGAAACGTAAGGCCGCTGCCCTTAATAACCCCGGCCAACACTCAAATTCACGCTGCGTCAGTGGTCTCTCCTGATGATAGGCCGCCAGACATGACCGTAATTTATCGGCATCCAGCGCACCATCAGCCTGACAACACCAGTCGTTCACCACAACAGCCAAATCATAGAGCCAAAAATCGTTACAGGCAAAATACCAGTCGATAACGCCACTTAACCGCCCCGCATTGAACAACGCATTATCATGAAATAAATCAGCATGAATAATACCTTCAGGCAAGCCATCCGTAATCAACGATTGCTGGAACATTATTTCCTGCTGCAGCAACTCAGTATCTCCAGCACCAAGATCAGTTAAAACTTGCTGAGCCGTCGCCATACGCCACTCATGACCATGATCAGATGGGTGTTGCTGAGGAAAAGTAATAGCTGCCAGATGAATTCTGGCCAGCTCATGCCCAATTGCCGAACAATGCGCAGTCGTTGTTCGTGGCTCAGCACGACCAGAGAGACGAGTAATTAAAGCAGCAGGCTTATTATTCAATCGCTGAAGTACATCACCACAACGATTCAACACCGGACTAGCCACTGAAATATCAGCTGCCGCAAGATGAAGCATCAAATCAAGGTAAAAGCCTAATTCTTCAGGCTCATGTTTTTCGAATAGCGTCAGGACATAGCTACCCGATGAGGTATTAACAAAAAAATTGGTATTTTCGATGCCTGCGGCAATGCCCTCATAATCAAGCAATTCACCTACATCAAAAGAAGACAGAAAACCTGCCAGCTCATCACGGCTGACGGATGTATAAACAGCCATTTAATGCACTAAAACCAAATAATGGATTTGCAACATAAGCTGTTATAGCTCCATGAAATTTGCCCGTTCCTCCGGCGTTGGCCCGGAGCTGATTTTCTCGTAATGCTTGAAAATGTACTCAACAACTTCATCCGGATCATCAAGAATCACAAACAGATCAAGGTCTTCCGGAGAGATAGTCCCCGCTGCCACCAATGTTTCTTTGAACCACTCAATCAGCTTTTCCCAAAACGGCGTGTGTACCAAGACAATCGGGATACGCCGCGTCTTACCAGTCTGAACCAGCGTCAATATTTCAGCTAGCTCATCCAGAGTACCGAAACCACCCGGCATCACCACATAAGCGGAAGCATGTTTTACAAACATCACCTTGCGCGAAAAGAAATGCCGGAAATACAGGGAAATATCCTGATAATCATTGCCACTTTGCTCATTTGGCAACTGGATATTCAGTCCTATGCTTGGCGACTTGCCTTCCCAAGCACCTTTATTGGCCGCCTCCATAATACCGGGGCCACCACCACTCACTACCGCAAACCCTGAATCGGACAGTTTCCGTGCAATATCTACCGTTAACAGATAAATCGGGTCGTCCTGCGCAGTACGGGCCGAACCAAAAATACTGACTGAAGGCCGAATGCGCGCCAAACGCTCAAAGCCTTCAACAAACTCACCCATGATCTGAAAAATCTTCCAACTCTCACGAGCCAGCTCTTTATCATCAATAGGTTGTAAAACCGGGTGATTTGCGCGTGTAATATCGTCCATAGTTTTTCTTTTTATCCGAGTGAAAAGGTATCCAGCCGGTTGGCGGCCAGTTTTATCGACATAATTATGCCACTCAGGCAGCCGCTTTTTCTTCAGGCGTCAGCGCTACCAGGGTCAAAGCATGCAGCTCACCAGAGACGATCACATCGTTGACCGTCGCATAAACTTTCTGATGCCGCTTTACTTTATTCAAATCTGCAAATACAGAACTAACCACCTCCGCCTGATATTTGTAGCCATCGCCGTCAACCACTACCTGTGCATCCGGAATACCGGCTTTAATCAGTTCAACCACAGCTTCATTTGCAATACTCATAAACTTATTCATTCCACACTAACAGATATTCAAGTATAACGGATGTTTTGCCGACCACTAGCATTTCTATGCCTATACCGGCTTAATTTTGTAGTAACACGCATGAAAGTCCATGACTTTAACAGTAACGAGAATTATTTATGTCTAATAAGCAACTGGTCAGACAGGTAAAAGACACCTGCACTGAGTTTTGCGCAGCACTGACCCAGGATGAGGTCATGCAATTTGTCCGCTATGTCTCTGTCGTCGAGCTTGGCCAGGAAGAAATCTTAGCAGACCTTGGCGAAATCGGAGATAGTTTTTACCTGGTGATTGAAGGAACTGTTGAACTCTTTCAAGTGGATAGCGGCAAAGAGTTCGAGGTAGGCCAAATCAGCCCCGGCGGCATGGTCGGTGAAATGTCTTTCTTTGACCGACAACCACGCAGTGTCCGCCTTAAAGCTCAAAATAACGGTGCAAAACTGCTGGAAATAAATCGTCAGATGTACAATCGTCTGAAAATTGAAGAACCGTATATTTCTACCAACCTGCTAGAATTTGTTATACGCAGCCTTGATGCATTGGTTCGCCAGCTCAGCGAGCAAAATGCAGTTATGCACAAACAAGCCACCGTTGCGGCCTGAAAAGCCAATAAAAAAAGGCCGACACTCAGGCCGACCTTTTTAAACCAGAAATTAAATACTAAGCAGCATGACTTGCATGCGTACCAAGCAGCATGGCTTCGCATGCACGCTTAGCCATCGCTATATTTAACTTCCACCCTTAACGGTGTTAAAACCAAGCACACTCCAGGTCTGCATGCCGCCGCGATACCACTTAATCTTTTCAGCAGGGTATCCCATCTTCAACAGCTGCATGATATTGGTTGGCGATTGACCACACCACATACCGTTGCAGAACAGAACCAACGTCTTCGCACCAGAGAAATCAAATACTTTTGAGGTGTCACCAGCAACAACAGCTTCGTCCACATCCAATGCATCCATGTCTTCAGCCAACTTCACACCGAACTCATCATTCATGATTTTAATGATACTGTCAGTAGTTGCACCTTTTGCAGGACTCAGATTCGTCCAAGGCAAATTCTTAGCACCCGGAATAGTACCCTTCTCCACCCAGTCAGGCGTGCGCGAATCAATCACCAGGATACTCTCATCACCACTGGTCATTTTTTCCAGGTAGCTCAAGATGCCATTCTCAGCAATCGTTTCTACACCATCAGCCAACACATCAGGCTGAACACAAAATGGCGGGCAAGCACGTGAAGTTTTAGCAAAATCAGGATTAATCGTTGCTGCATTATCCTGATTACGCTTAATCTCTACTTCTTCTCCCCCAACAGTCTTAACTTTGATACTCATCAGGTCAGCAGTAATTCCGACCGGCTTGCCTTCAGCAAAAGCAGCTCCGCTAAAAGTCAGCCCCAAAGCGAGCGCAGTTGCTCCAAATAGTTTCGTTAGTTGCATATATCCTCCGATACACATTTAATTGATAATTGTTTCAGTAACGCATATAAAAATTCACCCCACAAACATGAAAGTCTGCGACTTTCACCGTCATGAAATAAGTTATTCGTCACTCACAATCAGGTTCTTCATCATCATCTTCGGCAGCTTCCGCTGCCTTAGGTTCAGTCGATTTCTCTGCAGTCTTGGTTTCAGCGACACCAGACTTTTCTTCAGTAACGTCCGCCTTTTCCTCTGTTTTGGCTTCAGTTACTTCACTCTCTGTGGCCTTAGCTGCTTCTGCGGCCTTAGCTGCTTCTGCCTCTGTGGCCTTAGCTGCTTCTGCTTCTGCCTCTGCAGCTTTAGTGGCTTCTGCCTCTGCAGCTTTAGTGGCTTCTGCCTCTGCGGCTTTAGTGGCTTCTGCCTCTGCGGCTTTAGTGGCTTCTGCCTCTGCGGCTTTAGTGGCTTCTGCCTCTGCAGCTTTAGTGGCTTCTGCGACCTTAGCTACTTCCTCAGTCTTAGCTTCAGACGAAGTTGACTC
>CALHAO010000437.1 GCA_937931765.1 uncultured Thiotrichaceae bacterium | reverse complement strand
CACCATTACGGCAGATGTGGATTTTTACCTGAATCTCATTGATGCTTATCGCAGTGTTGGCTGGAACCCTGTCATTTGCACGCTGCGTGACAGGACTGAAAGTGATATTGAAGAAATGAAGGCGCTGCTTTACGATGTGCCGATAGACATTTATGCCAGTGGCGGTAACCCCAAACAAGAATATATGTTAGCGCAGGGTATTTGTGTCAACCTCTGGATAGATGACTTCTTTCCGGGAATATGTCCGGAGGCTTGTCGATTATTATCAAATAATGGTATCAACCCATGAATGCCAATGAGGCCTTGCTGCATCTCTTTCTGGATGGTCAGTTCCCACAAATGAACTGCCCGCAGTGCGAAAATACGTTTATGACTAATGTGTACTCTGTTGATTGTTCAACAGGAAACGGAGAATTGAGTCTGAAGTGCGCACGGTGTAAGGATATGTTGCTGCCTGATGCACCGACGGGCACGGACTTTGTACTTCTGGAAAAACGTTCATTGGGTCTGGAGTATTTCTGTGATGCGATGCGGAATCATCCTTTAAACCGCATTCCTTATACGCGCCGCATTGGTGTGCTGTCTGAAGAGGATGAGATATTACCTTTTTCAACAGTAAAGTTGTTCTCAGATGAAGAGCCTGATTACCGGATGATTTACGTCATGGAGCGGCTTGAACATCTTCCTGAAAAAGATGTTGAATTTTTTACTGAGCATATTTACGGTTTTGACTGGCAGGACGAAGCAGTGCGACATAATTTGATAGCACAAATTGCCAAGCAATATGCCCCTGAGTTAGCCGAAGATATTCGTTTTCTGTGCCGTTACTTCCGTGAACATGAGGACTACCTAAGTTGGGATTTACACGGTGATAACCTGATGTATCGCCCACACACGGATGAGATTGTGGTGCTTGATCCTTTTGTGGTCAAGGTCGGATAATCCTCGCTAAAAACTGGCTTTACTGGTTGTTATTCCGCTGTCGGTCATATTCTGAGCCATTAATAAGTTAGCTGGTGCTATTATCTGTCTACAATTAATAGTGGCTGTCCGGGCGAATAAATCCTATGTTAAATTTCTTGTTTATCAATAAAGTGACTAAGCACAAGCAGTGGTTTTTGTTGTCTGTGCTCGGCTTTTTGCTGTGTTTCCTTCCCTTGTCTTCATTAAATGCAGCAGATGATACTCCCGGTGCGGGGCAGGCCGGAAGTGCTACTGTCAGTGATGAGCAGGTTCGTGAAATTTTGCTGGATATGCTGAGTAAACAAGAGCCTGTAGCAGAACCTGCCACAACCGGTAGTCTCAGTTATGATGAGAAAACGCTGAGTCAATGGGAGCCAACCGAAGCGAATATAGTGGTGACCAGGCTTCGTGAAATGAAACAAAAGCTTCCGACGTTGTGGGGCGAGGTGAAAGCGGCGTTTCTTCGGAGTACTACACCAGAAGAGGGTTTTGCCGGGTGGAAGTTCATCATGACGATGTTGATGCATCTTGCACTTGGGCTAGCTTTGGAATATTTGGTAACGCGGCCTTTGCTCAAACGTTTATACCAGTATGCTGATTCACAGCAAAAAACATATGCGCTGAAAATAAAATTTGTGCTTACCCGGCTGACTATTCAAATGTTGGGGTTAGTGGTTATGACTACCACCATTTATGTTTGTGGGCTGTTTTCCATTAAACAAAACCCTTACTTTGAGTTGTTGTTTCTTGAAGCGCTCCAGGCTTTTGTTTTATTCAGGTTCAGTATGCTGGTGTCGCGCAGCGTGCTTTCGCCATTTTCCGCACCACTGAGGTTATTGAAGCTACGGGATGTAACGGCTAAAAGAATCTATTATTGGAGTATCCTGTTTTTTGGTTATTATGAGCTAGAGATATTTGTGCTTGAATATCTGCGTGGAGCAGGCATGGATAAACTGCTGATTGACACTTTGTTGGTGCCGATGTCTATCGGTTCGAATGCTATTATCCTTGCTGCTATTTGGAGTATGCGAAAACGTATCACCGGCATGTTTGTTGATGAGGAGAGTATTACTTATCAAAATAGCTCGATGTCACGTTTCTTTGTTCAGCTATGGCCTTATTTTATCACTGTCTGGCTGTTAGTGATTTGGGGGTTATGGCAATACCGGAATTTACAGGATCGCCCTGAACTGGCAGCGAGTGTGGGCGTTGCCTGGGTGATTACTTTGCTTTTCCCTGTGGCTGACCGGGTTTTTAATTCTCTGCTCATCAATGTAGTCAAAATACCCTGGTTGCAAAGCCCTTCTTTCGAGCGTCGCTCCCGTCGCTTTATCCATACAGTACAAACCGGTTTTCGCATTATCCTGTTGACCATAGTTCTGTTTACGCTGGCGCATTCCTGGGGGGTTAATGCCGCTGACATCATGATGCCACTTGATGGGGGAGGGTTTGGCGGAAAGGTGCTTGATCTACTGATTATTGGCACGACAGTGTATGTCTTTTGGGAGTTAATGCATGCGCTGGTTGAGCGTAAATTACCTGAAGAGGAAAGTGCGCTTGCCAGTTTAGAGGGTGATGGTGGTGGTGTAGGTGCTACCCGTGCCGAAACATTGCTCCCACTGATTCGTACCACACTAACGGTGATTCTGGGTATATTTTTAGTGATTTCGGTATTACACGCGCTGGGAGTAGCTATCACGCCTTTATTAGCGGGCGCTGGAGTTGTGGGTATCGCTATTGGCTTTGGGGCACAAAAGCTGGTGCAGGATATTCTAAGTGGCGTGTTCTTCCTGATTGATGATGCTTTCCGGAAAGGTGAGTATCTTGAGCTGGAAAACCTACGCGGTACGGTGGAAAAAATATCGCTCCGGTCTATGCAGTTGCGCCATCATTTAGGGGCTGTGCAAACTGTTCCTTATGGTGAGATCAAGACCGTTAAGAACCTCAGTCGTGATTGGATTACCATGAAGCTGGAGTTGAGACTTCCTTATGATACGGATATTGAAAAGGTAAGGAAAATCATTAAAAAAGTAGGGCAGTCCATGCTTCAGGATGAAGAGATGGGGCCAAGTTTTCTTCTGCCTTTGAAATCTCAGGGTGTGATGCGTATGGAGGAATCGGCTTTAATTGTTCGTATGAAATTTACCACCAAGCCGGGTGAACAATGGGTGATTCGTCGTGAAGCTTATCGTCGGGTGAGAGATGCATTATCTGATGCTGGAATATATTTTGCTCACCGGGAAGTTAGAGTATTGTTGCCTGAGACTGCACTGGCCGAGAATGATGGGCAGGCAAAGCAAGTTCCCGCTGCCGATTCCAACAAGCCTGAAGAAAACACCGGGCAAAATGCTGTTCAATTGCAAAAGGTAGCAGCTGCGGCGGTGACCAGCATGTTGGCCGCTGAGGCAGCGAAACATAGTCTGCGTGATGATGATATGGGGGGTGGGGATGATCGTTAAGTTGTAGCCAGGCTATGAAGCCTTACCGACTATCCGGTTTTTGTTGCCCCGATTATTGGGTGTATTCAGTATTAATATTATTAAGGGTTTGTTACTGAGGCAAGGACGCGACCCTTCAAAAGGCACTACCAGTGATGGAACACCCATTACTGTAGCGCCCCATTAATATAAGAAGGAATCTGATAACATGGCAATTCAACATACTGATACCCACTCCAGGTCTCAGCAATTACATACGAGACCTGCGGTTACACGCAACAACCCTCCAACGAGCACGGCTAATTTTCAGCCGCAGCCTTTTGAGAATGTTAATATCCAGCAACTTCTCTCTCTCATACTGTCACTATTGCAAAGTATAGTGAATAACGAACAGTGTCAGGACGATAACCATAAGCCCGAAGTTAAACCGGAGATCAAACCGGAAGTGAAGCCAGAAATTATCCCTGAGATCCGACCTGAGATTAAGCCGGAAATCCGCCCTGAGATAAAACCTGAAATTATTCCAGAGATTCGACCTGAGATAAAGCCCGAAATTATTCCAGAAATCCGCCCTGAGATTAAGCCTGAAATCAGGCCAGAAATTATTCCAGAGATCCGCCCTGAGATTAAGCCTGAAATCAGACCCGAAGTGATTGTTGAAATGATTCCGGAGATTAGGCCCGAAATCAGGCCCGAAGTGATTGCTGAAATGGTGGCAGAAATCAGGCCCGAAGTGATTGCTGAAATGGTGGCAGAAGTTAGGCCTGAAGTGATTGCTGAGCTGGTGGCAGAAGTTAGGCCTGAGGTAATCGCTGAAATGGTGGCAGAAGTTAGGCCTGAGGTAATCGCTGAGCTGGTCGCAGAAGTTAGGCCTGAGGTAATTGCTGAGCTGATTGCGGAAGTTAGACCTGAAGTAATCGCTGAGCTGGTTGCAGAAGTCAGACCTGAAGTAATTGCTGAGCTGGTCGCAGAAGTTAGGCCTGAGGTAATTGCTGAGCTGGTTGCAGAAGTCAGACCTGAAGTAACTGCTGAGCTGGTCGCGGAAGTCAAACCTGAGAAATGGCCTGACTAGTTGGTTCAACCTGAGGCTTGTTTCAGTCTGGCATTCTTTTTAAGAGTGCCAGGCTGGTTATAAATAATAATAATTACTGTGAAACCTCACACTTTCATAGCTTTGGATACTAAAAATAATGATAAGCAGCTTTCCTGAGAAAAAAGAACACCTACTCTCCCTCATACTTCAGGACGGCATATTGCACCGTTCAGCAACCCAACCAGTACGTTCACGTGATGGAAGCCCGGGCCGTTGGATGCTTGATTCACTTTGTGTATCGCTAACACATGAGGGTTTGCAATTATCAGCTTCGTGTTTATTAGATTTATTAGATCGCTTTGAAGGCCGCCAAATTGCCACCTATGGTGTGACCGCAATTTCTTTGTTGACTGCCTGCGTTATGCAATCAAATGGCCGCTATGAGGGGTTGATTGTGCGTAAAGCGCGTAAACCACATGGCTCCAGTAAGTTAATAGAGGGACGCTTTAATAAAGATGAGCCAGTCATTATTATTGATGATTCAGTCAGTTCCGGTACTTCAATGCGCGAATGCAAAGCAGTATTGGAAGCCGAGGGTTTCCGTGTTGAGGGCGGTGTTTGTTTGGTACGTTTCGGCTGGTATGGTGGCTATGCACAAATGCAGGAGCAGGGCTATCACATGGAAACGCTGTACGATATTGATCAGGATATTATCACTCGTATGGAAGATGAGCCAAAGCCGCCATCAAATCCCAGCAAGCATTTTATAGGTGATATTCCCTGGCATAACAAAACGGCAACAGAAGGTAGTTCCCCCGTTTCATTAGCAAGGGAAGTACTGGCCGAATACCTTGAATCCGGCCTGTTATTAAAGCCGCCGCTGGCTCTTGATGATACTTACGATCACGCCGGAGGCTGCTGGATCAGTATCCGTCAGCTTGACAGTATTCATACCCGCCATGGGCGTGGTGGTTTTTGGCACTTTCCTGGCGAAAAAATTAATAGGGCAGCTGAAAATATTGTCATTGCATGTTTGTATACGGCCAGACATTTACCGAAAGGAGAAGCCGGTCTGGAACTGCTGAAAAAATCCGGTATAGCCATCACTTTTTTTAGCAAGCTACAAAAATGCATGCCTGGTGAGCTGGATAACGATCGTTACGGTATTGTAGTACGTAGTAATGAACGTCCGGAAAAAATGGGTGGCGGATTGCCACGCATGCCGGGTATCGCAACCGCCGCCCAACAATTACACCACGCCCTACACAATAACGCTGGTTTGGTTTCATTTGAGTCTTACAGTCTTTATCGGCACGACGTACAAAAGATTGTTGAGCCGGGTGTTGATTGGCAGCCCACCGGAGCACCCCGGACAGAAACGAAGCCACAATGGTTTGAGTCGCCCTTTATTGCCACA
>CALHAO010000436.1 GCA_937931765.1 uncultured Thiotrichaceae bacterium | reverse complement strand
ACAGTGATAGCTTTCAGTTCAGCGGGCTGGAAACGGATATGCTGATAAGGCGGACTACCAGCCAATTTACGTAGGTTGGTGAAGGTTTTGAGCAGACTCTTAGGCGCAAATGAGTCAACAACGGAGGCGGGAGTCACTTGTGGGTCGCTGTGCATTTGGTAGGTGACACGTACTTGCTGATCGTCTAATTGTCTGAACTGCCAGAATCCGTTCAATGATTGTACGCGCACCTTTTTACCCTGTACGGCGGCATAATTATGAATACCCTGTAAGGTGATAGTGACAGTTTTTGTCTGACTGTCGTAACCGGCCTTTGAGCGAACATACATGTCGCGGTCTTCCAGCGGGAAAGGTGCATCGATAACCGTATAGCTGATGCGCTCTGCCTCACTGATCTGTTTGACCACTTTGGACAAGCGGCAATCATTCAGCCACCTGACACAAAGGGCAGGGTTGTTCAATATACCCACCAGTGAGTCTATCTGGCCCTTAATGGTCATCTGCCCCTGTATTTGTTGATAGGCTTTGCCCGGTAACGCGCGTTGTGATAATACGATACCGGAGGTGTTAATCATTTCGCGCCACTCGCCTGCTGCCTGTGATGCAGAAGCGCTGAAACACAAGCCTAATGCCAACAATGAGTGGCTCAATCCTTTGATTTTCATAATGTAGCTCAATCGACTTTTTTACGTTCTAGTGAATCTACCGCAGCCATAGTGGCCATATTCACAATGCCACGCACAGTGGTGCTTTCTGTAATGATATGTACCGGGTGCTTTGTACCGACCAGAATCGGCCCGACCGGGATACCGTCACCCAACATTTTCACCATATTATAAGCAATATTGCCTGATTCCAGTGACGGGCAAACCAGCAGATTAGCTGAGCCTTCAAATGCTGAATCAGGGAATAGGCGATCACGTATTTCCTGTGACAAAGCAGCATCTGCATGCATTTCACCGTCAACAACAATCTCCGGATGCTCTTTATGCAATAGCGCCAGGGCTTGCTGCATTTTCCGCGACTCCGCATTGTCACGGCTGCCAAAACTGGAGTCAGACAATAAGGCTGCTTTTGGCTCAATACCAATAGACTGCATCAGGTTTGAAATCATTACGGTATTATCCGCAATCTGCCGGGCATCCGGACTATCGTTGACATGCGTATCTGTGAGGAAGTAGGTGCCTTTTTTCAGGATGAGCATGATCACTGAAGTTAGCTCACTGACGCCCTCTTTGACGCCGATCAGCGTACGGACATCATGCAGATGGGCCGCATAGTTACCCTCCACACCAGCCAGCATGGCATCAGCTTTACCTAAGCGCACCAGCATAGCTGCCAGTGCCGTCGGTACTGAATTGATCATGCGTTTTGCGTAGGCCGGAGTCACCCCTTTGCGACAAGTCAGCGAATAATACTCATCCACACAGGCCTGATAATCAGGGTGGTTAAACGGATCAATGACATCAATATTTTCACTTGGACTCAGGCGCAGGCCGTATTGATCAATAATGTGTTGAATTTTTTCAGGCCGACCCAGTAAAACCGGACGACAGATACCATCATCTACCAGAATTTGTATCGCATTAATGACCCGACGGGATTCACCTTCGGCAAATACAATGCGCTGCGGCGTATTACGTGCACGTTCATACAACGGCTTCATAGTCATACCGGAACGTACAACAAAGGTTTCTAATTGACGTTGGTATTCTTCAAAGTCTTCAATCGGGCGGGTGGCAACACCAGAGTCCATCGCTGCCTGAGCAACTCGGGAAGGGATAATGGTCATCAGGCGTGGGTCAAAGGGTTTGGGGATCAGGTATTCGCGCCCGAAACTGAATGCCTTGCCGCCGTAAGCAGAAACCACCTGATCGGATGCTTCGCGGGTCGCCAGGTCAGCAATAGCCTCTACTGCTGCGACTTTCATCGCTTCATTGATTTCAGTCGCGCCGACATCTAATGCGCCACGGAACAGGAAGGGGAAGCACAATACATTATTTACCTGATTCGGAAAGTCACTGCGTCCAGTGGCCATAATTGCATCTGGTCTGACTTCCATGACCAGATCCGGGCGAATTTCCGGTTCGGGATTAGCCAGTGCCAGAATCAGCGGGTTTTCCGCCATTTTTTTGACGTTATCCTGGCTGAGAATGCGTGGTGCGGATAGGCCCAGGAATATATCAGCGCCTTCCATTACGTCATCCAGCGTACGGGCATCAGTGTTAACCGCATACGCTGAATTATAGGGGTTCATCTCGTCAACACGGCCTTCATAGATAATGCCAAAGCGGTCGTTGACGACAATGTTTTCTTTTTTAAGCCCCATTTCCTGTAGCAGGTTCATGCAGGCGATAGCGGCAGCACCAGCTCCGGAACAGACCAGTCTTACATCTTCGATATCTTTATTAGCAACGCGTAAACCATTGCGAATAGCAGCGGCAACACAAATCGCGGTGCCGTGTTGATCATCATGGAATACCGGGATATTCATGATTGCCTTCAGGCGTTTTTCAATCTCAAAACATTCCGGTGCTTTAATATCTTCCAGATTGATACCACCGAACGTAGGCTCTAACAGGCTGACTGCATCAACAAAACGATCGACATCCGTGGTATCTACCTCGATGTCAAAGGAATTCACCCCGGCAAACTTCTTGAATAAAACAGCTTTACCTTCCATGACCGGCTTAGAAGCCAGCGGGCCAATATTACCCAGGCCGAGAACTGCTGTGCCGTTAGTAATAACAGCCACCAGGTTAGCACGGGTAGTATAGAGTGCCGCTGTCGAAGGGTCGTCAGCAATCGCCATACTGGCTGCGGCCACACCGGGTGAGTAGGCCAGTGCAAGATCCCGTTGATTCACCATATTGGTGGTGGGATTCACTTCAAGTTTACCCGGAGTCGGGTAGCGGTGGTAATCCAGTGCCGCCTGGGTCAATTCATCAGCCATCAGTATTCCTACTATCGGTACAAGGAGAGGGAATAATACGGCAATTCATAAGGAAAAATCATGTCAAATAGAAATTTCCATACCCCTTTTTCAATATATCGCTTGAAAAAGGGGTATTTAAGTTTTCGTTTTTAGAGTTCGGTCACTTATTCGGTATGGTAGGCGGTGAGTCGTTCGACTTCATTTTTTGAACCCAGCACAACAGGAACACGTTGGTGTAATTCTGAGGGCTGAATATCCATAATACGCTCGCGTCCGGTGGTTGATGCACCACCCGCTTGCTCAATGAGCATGCTCATCGGACTGGCCTCGTACAGCAGGCGAAGTTTACCTTCCTTGCCACTGGCGCGGAGTTTCGCATCAGTCGGGTACATGAAAATACCGCCACGCATCAGAATACGATGTACTTCTGCGACCATTGAGGCGACCCAGCGCATATTGAAATTCTTACCACGCGGGCCTTCAGCACCTTGCAGGCATTCACTGATATAACGTTGTACCGGTGCGTCCCAATAACGTTGGTTTGAGGTGTTGATGGCAAATTCTTCCGTGTCTTCCGGGATCTGGACATCCTGACGGGTCAGAATAAATTCACCACAATCACGATCCAGCGTGAACATGTTCACACCTTTCCCGGTGGTGATGACCATCATGGTTGATGGGCCATACAGGCAATATCCGGCGGCAATTTGGGTGGTACCCGGCTGCATAAAATCATCAGCTGTCGGGTTCTCAGTTCCCTTGGGTGCTTTGATAATAGAGAAAATGGTGCCTACTGAGACATTGACATCCATATTGGATGAGCCATCCAGCGGGTCAAAGGTCACCATGTAGGGGCCACGTGGCTTGTCAGCAGGCAGGTTATAAACTGCTTCCATTTCTTCGGAAGCCAGCGCAGCAACATGTCCATTGTTTTCAAGTGCTTCAATGAATACATCATTAGTGATAATATCCATTTTTTTCTGTTCTTCACCCTGTACATTTTCAGACCCTGCTGCACCGAGTACACCTACGAGTGCACCTTTGCTGGTCAGTGCGGCAATTTTTTTACAGGCAGTGGAGATATCATTGAGCAGGCCGGTAAATTCACCGGTGGCATCGGTGTGATTGCGTTGCTCAAAAATAATGTATTGGGTCAGTGTGGTGCCAATCTGATACATGCTTGCTACCTCAAACTATTATAAATGGGTTGTCAGGTTCTGTGACTAGCGGTTGAATCCTGATGGGAGGAATTATTGATGAATAGTATCAGTTCGGGGTATTAGCAGGATATACATCTAAGGGCATAAAAAAAGGCGGACCCGAAGATCCGCCAGACTTGCGAGGGAGTATTATAAATTTTGTTATGACTATGAGTGTGTAGTATTAGTAAGTGTTATGTAGCGAACTACATAGCTGCGGCTAGTACTACTAAAGAGACTTGAAACTTAAAGCATGTAGTATTTCGCTTACTTGTCCTTCAGTCGTGTACACTCACAAAGTGGTTCAACATCAGCTAAACTTTAATGAAATTATTTTTGGAAGAGTGCTTCCAGAAACTAATTTTCAAAAAAATTAAACCATTTACACTTTCAGGCCGACCAAGATTATGAACGGACCAACCCGGCAAGGGAAAAACGAGATCACAGTCGATAAAACAAACGTTGACGATATTGAGCTATTGGCGAAGGTTGCCGAAGGCGACCGTGCTGCTTTTAGCCAACTCTATCTCAAGTACCAACCGAAATTGATCAGCTATTGCGCCCGGACGTTACGTGATGACGTCGCACAGGCTGCAGATATTGTTGACGATGCGTTGTTTGATGTGTGGCGCTCTGCTGGAAAATTTGCGGGAAAGTCAAAAGTTTCGACATGGATTTACTCCATTACACGCAACAAGATGATTTCCTGGTTACGTAAAACCAGAGAAGTCACACTTGATGATGAACGTATGATGTTAGACATGGCGGATACTGCTGCTACACCAGAAGAAACACGTGAGCAGGAAGACATGAAGCAACAGTTGGTTCGGATGATGAATCATTTGACTGATGAGCATCGGGCTGTTCTTCGGCTGACTTATTTTGAAGATAAGTCGGTTAAAGAGGTCGCTGCAATTCTGGATATTTCAGACAATACAGTCAAGACACGCATGTTTTATGCCCGAAAGCGTTTAGGTCAAATGCTGGAAAAGGCAGGACTTATGCATTTTGAATTTTAAATGGTTACTTAAATTATGAACTCGCATGAATCAGGCAACTTAATTGACGAAGCTCGTTTATTAATGCCTTGGTACTTAACTAATAAGCTGTCATCTGAAGAACAGCAGTTAGTGAATGAAGCGCTGGAGCAGTCATCGGAGTTACGCGGTGAGTTTCTGCAAGAAGAAAAAATGATGCGCTTGGTCAAGGAAAATAAGAGCTTACTTGAGCTAACTGCGTTGGATACAACGCAGCAGCGACTGGATAAAGTGCTATCGCGTATTCAGCATGAAGAGCAGCAGCAGACTCAGACTGCGCAAAATACTGCTACTGCAAAGAAAAAAGGAAAAGCTGAGAATTGGCTGAGTAAATTTTTCAAGAGTGGCTTGTTTGGTAACGACTGGTTGTCTCCGGCTAATGCTGTTTTTGCCAGTTTGTTGGTTTGTCAGCTTGGTTTTATGGGATATACGCAGTTGTCGCCATCAGCTCCTGAAGGAACGGTATACAATTCAGCTTCTGTTCCAAAAATGTCGGCTGGTCAGGCAGGAATAAAAAAATCAACGGCTACTTTTCTGATGGAATTTCAGGATGATGCGCCTTATGGTGAGGTGTGTGATTTCCTGAATACTTGGAATGCACGTATTGTTTCCGGGCCGGATAAGCAGAATATGTTTTCGGTTGAATTGAGCACTGATTCAACAACTGATGCTGCTGCACTGGCTGATAGCATTATGAAGCAGGCTACTGCTAATAAAGCGCCGCTCTCGTTTATTGGGCCTCAGTTTCAGAAGTAATTAAATACGTATGCAAAAGTTATCAATGATTCTAAATCCCAGATCTTTTATAGAATGGGTTTTGTCTGCTGAAGACACCAGTCATGCTGCTTATTGAGTACAATTCCGGCTATGCTTAACAAGACTCTTACTTCAAGCCATATTGCCTTATCGATAATACTGGGGGCATTTTTGATGACCCCGGCTGCTTATGCTCAAAATAAAAACACAACTAAGCAGCAATCTGCTTCCTGTCAGGCTTCTTCTCTCTGGTGCGCTCCAGCTGCTCAACAGCCTAAGCGTACGGATTTTGTGAAAGATGAATTGTTAATACTGCATGATGCAAGTCGGGCTGGAAATTTTGCTGCGCCAATATTAAGAAAATATAACCTGCGTGAAAAATCCAGTGGTAAACTGCATGCAATTGGGCAGACGCTCATTACTGCCGGAACGAATGGGCAAGATCCATTGGCGCTGGTGGATGAGATCAAGAATCATGAAAGGGGAGTTGATGCCGCTACCAATAACCTGTTTTTCACCACAGCCGTTAAACAAAAGGGACGTCGCCAAAGCTATCCTTTAGCGTTGACAGGTATTGAGGTGGCGCACCAGTATACGAAAGGTAAGGGCATTAAGGTTTGCATGATCGACACGGCGATTGATGTGAATCACCGTTCGTTGAACAATTCGCATGTACAAAGTTTTCAATTGATACCCGGAAACAGTAAAAGTACGCAACAACATGGTACTGAAGTGGCGGGTGTGATTATTAGCCAGAATCCGCGCATAGGCGTGGCACCTGAAGCCACCTTACTGGCGGTGAGTACCTTTAGTGATGACCCGAAAACGGGCCAGCGTACCAGCAATGCTAAGCTGGTTGCACAAGCGCTGGATCTTTGTATCCGGCAGAGAGCCGATATACTGAATCTTAGTTTTGCCGGTGGTCAGGATTT
>CALHAO010000435.1 GCA_937931765.1 uncultured Thiotrichaceae bacterium | reverse complement strand
CAGCTGTTTTTTCAGTGCTTCAAACTGTCGTTGTAATGCACCTTCTCCCGCCTCTTCCACTTTATCAATAATGAACTGATAGTCGCCACGGGGTTCGTACAAACCCACCCGTCCTCTGGCAATAATGTTCATGCCGTTTTCAAGGGTGATGCCGCTTTGCATAGCCTTGGCCCGAAACATGGCGCAACGTAACTGTGCTTGTTTATCTTTCAGTGATAAATATAAATGGCCGGAACGCGGGCGGGATAAGTTTGATACTTCGCCTTCAATCCAAAGGGACGGAAAACCCTGAGTGAGTAATTGGCTGACTTCGTTATTAAGTTGGGTGACGCTGAGGACGAGGCGTTGTGCTGCCATAATGTGAATGCTTCCGGCTGCTATACAGTATGTTAGGGGGATATGATTTGCTCATAAAAAAACCGGGCAGTAACGATAACCCGGTTCTTTTAAGTATTACTTCTGAACATCTGCTCAGATGCAGGGGATAATTTTAGCTACTTAGACTACTTACAGGCCGTATTGAGCAGGGCCAGCTTTTGGAATTAGCTTCGCCTGTTCCAAACCTTGCTTAGCTGCATTCTCAATGTAGTTGGCTGCTCTGATAGCGGCTTCATTTTTGCCATCATTCGCTAACTCAATCGCCTGCTCAAGAATTCTGCTGCTGCTCATTAAGCCTCTGGTTTTTTCCCAAATATCGTCCACCGGGTTAGCCCAGATCCATTCGACATCAGCTTCTTGTGCAGCTTTGTTGGCTGCAAGTGCCGATTCTATGGCTGTTTTTACACCAGCATCTACCCCTTCTTTCAGTGTAGGTGCGTCTGCTGCAAACGTTGATGTTGACATACACAGGGCTAAACCTGCTAAAAATACCTTCAGTTTCATCTGTTCTCCTCCCAGATTATGATAAAAAATACAAATATCTTGTAAGTGTATAGTGATAGCAGTTTACCGTGCCGAGGTCAAACCCTATAATAACTTGCCTCCTATCTAGAACCGGACAAAATGTATGCGCATTCTTCAGGAAGCACTCACCTTTGATGATGTTCTGCTGTTACCCGCTCACTCAACAGTGATGCCTGCGGAAACAGACTTGCAGGCTCAGCTCACCCGCACCATCAGATTAAACATCCCTTTGATATCCTCAGCGATGGACACGGTGACTGAAGCGCGTCTGGCTATCGCGTTAGCCCAAGAAGGTGGCATGGGTATTATTCACAAAAATATGACTATTGATCAGCAGGCTGATCAAGTCAGAATGGTAAAAAAATATGAAAGTGGAATTATTAAAGACCCGATCACAGTAGGTGTTGATACGACGATCCGTGAAGTTATGGAACTGACCCGTGCCAATAATATCTCTGGTGTGCCGGTAGTTGATGGTGATGACTTACTTGGTATCGTTACCAGCCGTGATCTACGGTTTGAAACACATATGGATGAGCCTGTCAGTAGTATTATGACACCAAAAGAACGTTTGGTGACTGTAGAGGAAGGTGCCAGTAAGAAAGAAATTGAACAGTTATTACATAAAAACCGTATCGAGAAAGTGTTAGTGGTAAACAGTGCTTTCAAGCTGCGTGGTCTGATCACTGTTAAAGATATTCAGAAATCCACTGACTATCCCAATGCGAGCAAAGATAAACTGGAACGTTTGCGTGTTGGTGCTGCAGTTGGTGTCGGTCACAGTACAGAACAACGCGTTGCCGCTTTAGTTGAGGCGGACGTTGATGTGTTGGTGGTGGATACTGCACATGGTCATTCTCAGGGTGTGCTGGATCGGATTAGCTGGGTCAAACAGAATTATCCGGATGTACAAGTGATTGGCGGTAATATTGCGACAGCAGAAGCGGCTTTGGCCTTAGTCGAGGCGGGTGCTGATGCGGTGAAAGTCGGCATCGGGCCGGGGTCGATTTGTACCACACGTCTGGTAGCGGGTGTCGGTGTGCCGCAGGTAACGGCGGTTATGAATGTGGCTAAGGCATTGGAAGGTACGGGTGTACCTCTGATTGCTGATGGTGGTATTCGTTTTTCCGGTGATATTGCTAAATCATTGGCGGCGGGTGCGAATCTGGTGATGTTGGGTGGTTTGTTCGCCGGTACCGAAGAAGCGCCAGGTGAAGTTGAGCTATTCCAGGGGCGGTCGTATAAGTCGTATCGTGGCATGGGGTCTTTAGGCGCGATGGCGCAGGGTTCCAGTGACCGTTATTTTCAGGAGTCTGAGAATGCCGCCGATAAGTTAGTACCGGAAGGTATTGAGGGGCGTGTGCCGTTTAAGGGCGCGTTGTCACCGATTATTCATCAACTGATGGGCGGGGTGCGTGCGAGTATGGGGTATGTGGGCTGTCATAATTTGCGGGAAATGCGTACCAAGCCGCAGTTTGTGCGGATCACGGGTGCGGGTATGAAGGAGTCGCATGTGCATGATGTGACGATTACTAAGGAAGCGCCTAATTACCGGGTTTAGTATTCACCTGACTTATACACTAAACCGCAAAAGGTAAATGTTCCTGAGGTCGGCGTAAACTCGCTACGCTCAGACATACTTGCCCTCAGGAACATTCACCTTCTGCTTACTTGCTAGTCATTTATTTGGGTAGCAAAATTTTTTTGAGATTATTTTATGTCCCATGATATTCATTCCGACCGTATTCTTATCCTTGATTTCGGTTCTCAATACACTCAGCTGATTGCCCGTCGTGTGCGTGAAATTGGTGTTTACTGCGAAATCTACCCGTGGGATGTCACTGAGAAAGATGTTGCTGATTTTGGTGCTAATGGTGTGATCCTAGCGGGTGGCCCTGAGTCAGTGACTGATCAGGATGCGCCTTTTGCACCCGCGAATGTGTATACCCTTGGTGTGCCGGTGCTGGGTATTTGTTATGGCATGCAGACGATGGCGGCTCAGCTGGGCGGCAAAGTTGAGGCCTCTGATGAGCGTGAGTTCGGTTATGCACAAGTACGTGCGCGTGGTCATACGACACTGCTAAAAGACATTGAAGATCATGTCACCGAAGAAGGTTTTGGCCTGTTGGATGTGTGGATGTCGCATGGTGACAAGGTCACTGAGCTGCCGGATGGTTTTAAATTAATGGCGAGTACGGATAGTGCACCGCTGGCAGGGATGGCGGATGAATCACGTCATTTTTACGGTGTGCAGTTCCACCCTGAAGTCACACATACCAAGCAGGGCAAGCGGGTGCTTGAGCGTTTTGTAAAAGAAATCAGTGGCTGTGAAGGTTTGTGGACAACCGCAAATATTATTGAAGACAGTATCACTAATGTGCGTGAACAAGTCGGTTCTGATGAAGTTATTCTCGGGTTGTCAGGGGGCGTGGATTCGTCGGTGGTGGCGGCTTTATTGCACAAAGCGATTGGCGAGCAACTGACTTGTGTATTTGTGGATACTGGTCTGCTGCGTCACAACGAGGGTGATCAGGTGATGGCGACCTTCGCTGAGCACATGGGTGTGAAAGTGATCCGGGTGAATGCTGAAGAGCGTTATCTGACCGCATTAGCGGGTGAGAATGATCCGGAAGCCAAGCGTAAGATTATTGGCCGTTTGTTTGTCGAAATCTTTGATGAAGAATCGAATAAGTTACAAAATGCCAAGTGGTTGGCACAGGGCACAATTTATCCGGATGTTATCGAGTCGGCGGGTAGCAAAACCGGTAAGGCACATGTGATTAAGTCGCACCACAATGTGGGTGGTTTGCCGGAAGATATGAAGTTAGGCCTGGTGGAGCCGTTGCGTGAGTTGTTTAAAGATGAAGTGCGGGTGATGGGTATGGAGTTAGGTTTGCCCGCTACTATGGTTTATCGTCATCCTTTCCCCGGCCCTGGTTTGGGTGTGCGCATTCTGGGTGAAGTGAAGAAGGAATTTGCTGACTTACTACGCCTGGCGGATCATATTTTTATAGAAGAGCTGTATAAACATGACCTGTACGATAAAACTTCGCAGGCTTTCGCTGTGTTCCTGCCGGTGAAATCGGTGGGGGTGATGGGTGACGGGCGGCGTTATGATTATGTGATTGCGTTGCGGGCCGTTGAGACGATTGATTTCATGACTGCACGCTGGGCGCACCTGCCGTATGACTTTCTTGATCTGGTTTCGCGGCGAATTATTAATGAAGTGAAAGGCATTTCCAGAGTGGTTTATGATGTCTCCGGCAAGCCACCGGCTACCATTGAGTGGGAATAGTTCCTGCGAGCTAATTACCGGATAACCGCTTGGTTGCAGGGCAGCTAAGCGGTATTTCTGGTGTGGACGTTGTCTGGTTGATTATGCGGAAGAACTTCATTGATCAGCGCTTTGCCCACAGTTACCGGGTTTATCATCAAATAAGCGCTAATAAGTTTTGACTCTGCCTCCGTAAGTGATTAAACAGGGGGCATGAAAATACAAACCCGACCTTGTACTGGCGACATTATCAATGATGCAGCCGCGCCTTACCTTCCTCTGACTAAACGTGTTTTAGCCGGACGTGGCATTAACTCCCCCGATACGCTGCAGTATTCCCTCAAACAATTACACCCTGTGAATTTACTGGGCAGTGTGCAGGCGGCGGCTGAGTTATTAGCTGAAGCCATCACTGGTGGCCATTCTGTGCTAATTGTAGGCGATTATGATGCGGATGGGGCTACGGCGACAGCGGTGAGCATGCGTGCCTTAAATATGATGGGGCATCAGCAGGTTTCGTATCTGGTGCCAGATCGGTTTAAATACGGTTATGGCCTGACGGAAGATATTGTTGGTCTGGCGCATGAGTCTCAGCCGTGGTTATTGATGACGGTGGATAATGGTGTGTCGAGTATTGAGGGTGTGGCAGCAGCGAAAAAAGCTGGTTACCGGACATTGATTACAGATCATCATTTACCGGGTGAGCAGTTGCCCGATGCAGACGTGATGGTGAATCCTAACCTGGTGGATGATGATTTTCCATCCGGTGCCTTGGCCGGTGTTGGGGTGGTGTTTTATGTTATGTTGGCGTTGAAAAAGCACTTGTCAGAACAAGGCTATTTTGCAGAGAAAGGCATCGCAGAACCTAACTTAAGCAGCTTGCTGGATCTGGTGGCCCTGGGTACGGTGGCGGATGTAGTGCCGTTGGATGAGAATAATCGCATTCTGGTGGAGCAGGGTTTACGCCGTATTCGGGCCGGTTATGGCCAGCCAGGTGTTACGGCGCTACTGGAACAAGGCAAACGTAATCCTTTGCGGGCGGTGAGTAGTGATTTTGGTTTTGTGTGTGGGCCGCGTTTGAATGCTGCGGGTCGCTTAACGGATATGTCGTTGGGCATCCGGTGTTTGCTGAGCGATGATCCGCTGGAAGCGCGGCGCTTGGCTTTTGAGTTGGATGAGCTGAACAACGAGCGCAAACGTATTGAAGCTGGTATGAAAGAAGAAGCGCAACAGATTATTCAGTCCGTGGTGTTTGATCAGCAAGCCGATGTGCCGCCGATCATGTGTCTGCATCAGGATGACTGGCATGAAGGGGTGATCGGTATTCTGGCCTCACGCATTAAAGACCGTTACTACCGGCCTGTGATTGTATTTGCTACCAGTGATAATGGCTGGGTAAAAGGTTCAGCACGTTCGATTGAAGGCTTGCACATGCGAGACCTGATTGATGAAGTGGCCACACGTAATCCGGGCTTGATTCCGCGTTTTGGCGGTCATGCGATGGCGGCGGGTCTAACCTTACCAGAGGCACAGTTAGATCACTTTGTGGCGGAAATCACTGATGCAGTGGTGCGTCAGGTGAAAGAAGATACTTTCCGTGAGGTGGTGTTTACGGATGGTGTGTTGGAAGCTGATGACTTTAGTCTTGAGTGTGCCGGACAATTACGTGATATAGCCCCGTGGGGACAGCATTTTCCGGAGCCTCAATTTCAGGGTAGCTTTGATATTGTGCAGATGAAAGTATTAAAAGACCTTCATCTGAAGCTGGAATTACGCCCGGTGGCTGAGGATGGTTCATTGATTCCGATAGTGGTTCCGGCAATAAACTTTTTTACTGAGTTTGAACATTGGCCAGCAGTAGGCGGCAGGGTTAATGTGATTTACAAGCTGGGTGTAAATGAATTCCGGGGTGAGCGCACGCTACAGTTAATGGTGGATCTGCTTATCCACTAAGACACTGTGATTGGCATGATCCTGTAACCACGCTATATAGGATTGTACGAGTGTGTCTTCAGGCGCTCCATCTAAACACTGCTGGAATAGCATTAATGCCTTCAGGTATTGCTGTTTGCGATAAAGGGCAAGGGCACGTTCAAAAATTTCCTGGGTGGCTAGTTTTGCCGTAACGAGTGGTTCGGGGTCAGCATCAAACACTTCGTAAATCGCTACCCATTCAGATTTACCATCCACCTGTACCTGATCAATGAGGCGAATGTGGTATTGCTCCGGCTCGTCGAGTGCTTGCAGGGTATGTTCTGAAATGAGTAAGTTCGTGTTGTAAGTCCGGGTAAGGCGTTCGATTCGTGAGGCCAGATTAACTGCATCACTGATTACCGTGCCTTCCATGCGATTGCGTGCGCCAATCGTTCCCAGCATCAATTCGCCGGTGTTAATGCCGATACCGATCTGAATGGGCAGATAATTGCTGTTCTGGCGGTGTGTATTATATTCTTTTAAGCGGCTTAACATGCTGATAGCAGCATTCACCGAGTCGTTGGCAGTGTTTCCGAATAATGCCATAATTTCATCGCCAACATATTTGTCGATAAAACCATTATGCTCATTAATGGCCGGTTCCATACGCCCCAGATAGGCATTCAGGAAAGTAAACGTCTCTTGCGGTGTCATGTTCTCAGACATGCTGGCAAACGAGCGGATGTCCGCGAACATTACACTCATGGTTTGCTGCGTATAATCGCCTAGTTGCACATTAACAATGTCATCTTGTTGTAAATTGGCCAGAAATTCAGCCGGTACAAAACGCTGATAGGCTTGTGTCAGTTTTTCAATGCGGATGAATGCTCGTGAAAAACGCCGTGACAGTATAAATGCCTGAGAAAATATAAACAGGAATAAGCCAAACGGAATCAACAGTATTGAGTTGATAAGCTCCTGATCGACGAGAACATCATTGAGCACGGCCATAAAAAAGCTGATAAAACCGACAATAAACCACCAGACATCCGCTCTTTGTTGTTGCGCCGCGCGGAAGAGCACATAGAAGGTATATAAACAAGCTAACAGAGTGACAATTTGATAGAGCATCATCGTGCCGGATGATACTTTCACAGAGGTGAAAATGACAATGCCGCAAAATAGGATAGCCAAGCTGTTTATAAAATAGAGTACCTTTCTGGAAAACTCCTGTGGATACAGGTTGTGCACAAACAGCATAAAGACAGGCAGGGAAATATAAGTCAGTAGGTAACGTATTTTATTGATGGCTTCCCAGCTGATGTCGGGCATGACCATGCTGATAGGAATGTCCCGGTAGAAAAGTGAGCGCATCCCGATAATCAGACAGAACAAACCAAAGTAGAGTGTAGAGCGGTCGACACGACGCAGGAAGAACAGGCCGAAATGATAAAAAGCCATCATTACCAGTGAGCCGAGTATAAACAGGTCAAAATGGTCGAGGGATTTTTGTTGGTTTCTGATCTGTGTTTCGGTGCCCATCGTTATGTCATTCCATGCTGCGCCACCTTTGCGGTGATGGAAATTAGATATTTGTAAGGTCAGCGCCAGCTCTGAGGCATCGGTGGTAAAATGTCTAATCTGTGGCTGGTACTTCGGCTCCATGTCATCCTGCGTTTTCCCAACCTTACCTACGTCCACGATGTGTTTGTCATTGACCCACAAGGTGTAAGCTGCGCTCATATTGCGTAATCTTAGTGCGTAATATTGCTCGGGAGTAGAGCGGCCAAGCTTTACCGTCAGCCGGTAAGTGGCATAACCATCACCTTGCAGTATTTGCCCGTTAACCTGATGTCCATTCCAGGGGGTAGGCACTTTGATAAAGGTGGGTTGAGCGTGAGAGGATGTCCGGGGGAAATCTTCTGGTCTCAGTAATTCCTGCCAGTAAAAAGCCCATTCACCATTCAGTTCAATCGTGCGGTCTTTTTGAGTAAAATCCCAGTGACTGAGGTCAATCACCCCTTTTTGTGCCAGCGGGCGAGTGATGGATCTGTCTGTTTGTGGTTGGCATGACAACATCATCAGCGTGATGATTATCAGGCTGATGATGTTGAATAGTTTATGGCATATTACCCGCGTCGCCAGCTGGTACCTCCCGGCCCATCTTCAAGCACAATGCCCTTGGCTTTTAGCTCATCCCGAAGTGCGTCGCACGCTGTCCAATCTTTGTTGGTTCTGGCTTCGGTTCGTTGTTGGATCAGAGTTTCAATTTCATCGTCACTGAGTCCGTCTGAATCAACATGGCTCTGGCCCTTGAACCATGCTTCAGCATCCGTGTTGAGTAAACCCAGTATCCCGGCTAATTTTTTCAACAAAGCAGCGGCTTTAACGGCACCTGCTATATTTTCATCAGTTCGTTGGCGATTAATTTCACGCGCCAGCTCAAATAAGACCGAAATAGCTTCAACTGTATTAAAATCATCGTCCATTGCAGCGCGGAAACGTTGTTCCTGCTCACTGTCAACAGGAGCGTTGCCAAGGTCAGTAATCTGATCAACCGGCAATCCTCGCAGTGCTGTATAAAGGCGTGTTAACGCAGCACGAGCCGCATCGAGTGGCTCCTGACTATAATTCAGTGGGCTACGATAATGACTGTTGAGGATGAAATAGCGAACTTCTTCCGGGCGATAGTCTTCCAGTACCTGACGAATGGTGGAGAAGTTATTCAGTGACTTAGACATTTTCTCGTCATTAATACGGATGAAGCCATTGTGCATCCAATAATTCACCGTTTGGTGTCCGATGCAGGCTTCACTTTGTGCTATCTCATTTTCATGGTGTGGAAACTGTAAATCGTGACCGCCGCCATGAATATCAAACCGGTCGCCCAGAATTTTCTGCGCCATTGCTGAGCATTCGATATGCCAGCCAGGTCGTCCGCGTCCCCATGGCGAATCCCAAGCCGGTTCTTCGGGTTTGGCTGCTTTCCACAATACAAAGTCCAGCGGATCTTTTTTTACCTGATCCACTGCAATACGTTCACCGGCACGCAGATCTTCCAGTTTACGGCCTGATAATTTGCCATAATCCTCAAACTTAGCTACGGAGTAATACACATCGTTATTACTACCGACGTAGGCATAACTCTTTTCAATCAGCTGACTGATCATGCCGATCATTTCAGGGATATTACCGGTGGCGCGTGGCTCGACGCTGGGCTTAAGAATACCTAAAGCGGCCTCGTCTTCATGCATCGCAGCGATAAACCGTTCGGTCAATTCAGTAAATGGCTCATTATTTTCATTGGCGCGTTTGATGATCTTGTCATCTATATCGGTGATATTGCGCACATAAGTCACTTCGTAACCGGCCGTCTGCAGATAACGGTAAACCATATCGAAAACTACCATCACCCGCGCATGGCCCAGATGGCAATAGTCATACACAGTCATGCCGCACACATACAGGCAGATTTTATTCGGTTCGATGGGTACAAACTCTTCTTTACGATTGTGCAAACTATTGTAGATCTGAAGCATAATTACTCTTTATATTACTGTTGCGGCTAAATGCAGCCGGTTCTGTGAAA
>CALHAO010000434.1 GCA_937931765.1 uncultured Thiotrichaceae bacterium | reverse complement strand
TACCTTCAGCTTAGCTGGAACCCAATGCCGACTCGGGTACACTGCATAAACAGTAAACGATGGCAGCTGATAATCCGCCAGCAAAGGAATCAGTTGCCGGTCAGCTAACTCATCTATGACCAGAAATCTTGGTAGCAAGGCAATACCCAGCCCCGATAACGCAGCTTCTTTACAAGCTAGAATGTCATTAGCTTTAAAACGGCCCTGCGTTTTAAACGTGTTCACCTTCTTGCCTTTGCGGGCTTTAACACCGGAAGACCCGGCGATACTAAACTGTATAAAATCAAAGTCACCAGCCTGATCCGGTGTTTTGAATTCACCATACTGTTGAATAAACTCGGGCGAGCAAAAAAGCCCTAATTCATCATCCAGTATTTTCTTCGCGATCAGACTGGAATCCTGTAATGATTCAGCACCAATGTTCGCCCGCAATGCCACATCGATACGGTCTTTCACTAGATCAGCATTCTGATAATCCAGAATCAGTTCCATCGCGATTTTCGGGTTTTCCTGCATAAAAGGCCGGATCAGTTTGCGGATAAAGATGCCACCAAAATCATTGGAACCGGCGACCCGCAATAAACCAACGGCATCTTTGCCGACACTGGCTGTAAACTGCTCTGCCTCCTTAGCGGTTTCAATAATTTGCTGGCAATAGCGATAATAGCCTTCTCCCGCTTCAGTCAGGCTCACCGAGCGGGTACTGCGATTCATTAACCGCACGCCCAAATGGCTTTCCAGTTGTGCCAGTTTGTTGCTAACGGTAGATTTGTCCATGCCTAATTCCTGAGCGGCCTGAGTGAAGCTCTGGTGTTCAGCAATTTTGGCGAAGATGTATAAGCGGTTTAGATCCAAGGTATAAGTACTGTTAGGATTGTTGATGTGACACAACAGTTTATTGAAAATAAGGCTTATTATCAAATTCAGATAAACATGGGATACTACAGCCATACTATTAAGTAACAAGGAGTACCTTATGAGACGCGAGATTCAACACAGTCAGGCCCCACTAGCTGCACAAGACGGAGCAGGCGTAAAAATAAACCGTTTATTCCCTGTGAGCGGGTTGGATAATATTGATCCGTTTTTGCTGTTCGATCATTTTGGTTCAGATAAACCGGGTGATTATTTGGCGGGTTTCCCCATGCATCCTCACCGTGGCATTGAAACGGTGACCTATATGCTGGAAGGCACGATGGAGCACAAAGACAGTACGGGGCGGCAGGGTATTTTAACGTCGGGTGATGTGCAGTGGATGAGTGCCGGACGTGGCATTATGCATGAGGAAATGCCTAAGCAGAAAGAAGGTCGCATGGCTGGTTTTCAGTTGTGGGTGAATCTTGCGGCGCGTGACAAAATGAACCCGCCTGATTATCAGGAGTACCGTGCTGAGGAAATCACCAAGTTCTCTCATGAAGGCAATCAAATTAGCCTGATTACTGGTGAATTACTGGGGCATCGCGGTGTGGTGGAAAATGTCAGTACTGTGCCACTGTATGCGGATATTACTTTGACTGCTGGGCGCTTGGTGTTGAATTTACCTGAGCATCATCATGCCTTTGTTTATGTGTTTGAAGGTGAAACGCAGGTGGTGGGTGCATCAAATGAAGCACAGTCCGCTGCCTCGCCCCGCCTGCTGATTTTAAGTGAAGGTGATGAGTTGGTGTTTGAAACCGCTGACCATGCGCGGGTGATGCTGGCCGCTGCCCAAAAGATCGAAGAGCCGATTGTGCGCTGGGGGCCGTTCGTAATGAACACCCAGGAAGAAATTGAACAGACCTTGGCTGAAGTGCGTGAAGGGCGTTTTCCACCTCAGTAACCAACTTAAAGGGAATAACTCATGAAAATTTTAGCTTTTGCAGCAAGTACCAGTAGCCAGTCGATTAACCGCCGCTTGGTGGAATATGCGGCTGGTTTGATCGAAGGTGCCGACATTGAGTATGTAGACCTCAATGATTATGAGATGCCGGTTTATAGTTCGGATCGTGAAGGTGCTGGTGGTATTCCTGAGTTCGCTCAGCAGTTTTATGAAAAAATTGGTGCAGCAGATGGTTTGTTAATCAGCTTTGCTGAACACAATGGTAATTACACGGCAGCTTATAAAAACCTGTTTGACTGGGTTTCGCGTATTGATCAAAAGGTTTTTCAGAGTAAGCCATCTGTGTTACTGGCGACATCGCCGGGTAAGGGTGGGGCGGTGACAGTTTTGAAAATGGCTGAAGCTTCTGCGCCACATTTTGGCATGGAAGTGAAAGCTGCAGTGTCTGTGCCGAGTTTTTATGACACTTTTGATAGTGAAAGCGGACAGATGCGTAATGATGAGATTCGCATGCAACTTAAGGCAGCCGTGAGCCACTTAGCAGCTTAATGGTTGCGTGATTCTTGATTGATTTTAAAGGGCTGAACGTTGCTTCAGCTCTTTAAATGTAAAGGGTCTGGCCTTACGCTGAATTATTGTAGAAGTCGAAGACTTCTATGCTTGCAGGGTGTAGCCCTTACCTGTGTGTTACTGCCATAATGCGCTGATTCTAAATTGAAAGGGATCATCATGAAGCGGTTATGGAATGGTTTGTTGCGTATCGGCTGCCTGTACTGCTTTGTCGCCGGTGCATTGGCGGGTGAAGTACAGGTAGCCGTTGCCTCCAATTTCAGTAAACCGATGACTGAAATCGCTGCATTATTCCGCGCGCAAACTGGCCATGAGGCCAAGCTGTCCTTCGGCTCCTCCGGTAAATTTACCGCGCAGATTCGTTACGGTGCGCCCTTTGAAGTGCTTCTCTCCGCTGATACTGACAAACCTGCTGTACTGATTAAAAACGGCCTGGCTGATCCAGACTCAGTGTTTACCTATGCCCAAGGTGCACTGGCTTTGTGGTCAGCGAATCCTGATTATATTAAAACTGATGCTGCGATTCTAAAGGATGGTGATTTCCGCCATATTGCTTTAGCCAATCCCGAACTCGCCCCTTATGGCATTGCTGCGGAGCAGGTGTTGCAATATCTGGCATTAACAGAATCCCTGAAAGAGCGGGTGGTGATGGGGGAGAATATTTCTCAGGCTTTTCAGTTCGTACAAACCGGTAATGCTGAGCTGGGTTTTGTCGCGGTATCGCAAATTATGCAGCAGGGTGAGGTGACTTCTGGCTCGGCCTGGATCGTACCACCTGCGTATTATCAGCCGATTAAGCAGGATGCTGTGTTACTGAAGAAAGGGCTGGAAAATCCGGTGGCGGTTGAGCTGCTTGACTTTCTGCGCAACGAAACCGTCAATCAGGTGTTACAGGCATATGGCTATACCCGTCCCGAAGCGCCAGAGCATGATAGCGTGGAATAAGTGTGCTGACTGATGCTGATCTGGGGGCGTTATGGCTGACGCTGAAAGTTTCTTTTACGACAACGGTGTTGCTGCTATTGATCGGCACGCCGCTAGCTTGGTGGCTGCATAATTCCCGTTCGCGCTGGAAGCCGGTGTGGAATGCCTTGGTGGCTTTGCCGTTGGTTTTGCCGCCGACGGTATTGGGTTTTTACCTATTGGTGATGATGGGGCCTTCCGGGCCATTGGGTAAACTGACTACCAGTTTAGGGCTGGGTGTGCTGCCGTTTACCTTTTGGGGGCTGGTGGTGGCTTCCTGTTTTTATTCCCTGCCATTTGTAGTGCAACCCTTACAAAACTCTTTTGCCGCGATCGGCCAGCGCCCGTTGGAAGTGGCGGCTACCTTGCGTGCCAGTCCGCTTGATACCTTCTTTAGCGTGGTGATTCCTTTAGCCAAACCGGGCTTTCTCACTGCCTCTATTCTGGGTTTTGCGCACACGGTGGGTGAGTTTGGGGTGGTGCTGATGATTGGCGGTAATATTCCGGATAAAACCCGCGTGGTATCAGTGCAGATTTATAACCATGTTGAGGCGCTGAATTACACCCAGGCGCATTGGCTATCCGGTATCTTGTTGGGGTTTTCCTTTCTGGTGCTACTGGTGATGTATAGCGTGCTCAAAACACCGCTACAGCTGCATGATGTGAAACAGGAGCGGCCATGAATTCACCGCTTCAGGCTGATACCGCGAAAAGCATCCATTGCCGCTTTCAGTTGGAATATGACGGTTTTAAGCTAGACGTGGATCAGCAGATTCCAGGGCAGGGTATCACCGTATTATTCGGATCTTCCGGTTGTGGCAAAAGTACCTTGTTACGTTGTATTGCGGGACTGGAAGCCGCTAATACGGCTTATCTGAAAGTGAATGGTGAAGTATGGGCTGATTCAGCAAAGAATATTTTTCAGCCGGTATGGCAGCGTCCGCTGGGTTATGTCTTTCAGGAGGCCAGCTTATTTCCGCACCTGAATGTACAGAAAAACCTGGCGTTCGGGCGTAAACGCAGCCGCTTTATCCGTGATCCGGCGACGTTGGAACAGAGTATTGAATTATTGGGCATCGGCCATTTATTGCAGCGCATGCCGGATCGTTTGTCAGGCGGTGAGCGGCAACGTGTGGCCATTGCCCGCGCTTTGGCGGTGTGCCCGCAGTTATTGTTAATGGATGAACCACTGGCGGCACTGGATCTGCAACGCAAACAGGAGATTTTGCCCTTTCTGACCCGCATGCATAATGAGCTGGAAATTCCGGTGATTTACGTCACGCATTCACCGCAGGAAGTCACGCGCCTGGCGGATCATATTGTGATGTTGGAGGACGGCAAAGTGGTAGCAGCGGGTACTTTGGAATCTGTGTTAACCCGGCTGGATTCACCGTTGGCAGATACTAAACAAGCGTCCACGGTTTTAAAAGGTGTGGTGAATTTATATGAGCCGGAGTACCAGCAGCTTGAGGTGGTTTTTGCGGGCGGGGTGTTGAATCTGCCTGCGGCTGAAGCGCGTGAAGTCGGCAGTGAGATGCGCCTGCGGATTTATGCGCGGGATGTCAGCGTGGCTCTGGCAGCGCCAGTGCACAGTAGTATCAGCAATGTATTACCGGCACAGATTCAGGACATGACCGAGGGCGAGCCGGGTTTGGTGGTTGTGCAGTTAAAGCTGGGCGAGAGTTTATTGCTGGCGCATATTAGTCGTAAATCAGCGGCGCGGCTGGAATTAAAAATTGGGATGCTGGTATTGGCGCAGATAAAAGCGACGTCGATTGTTTGAGTTAAGTTTTCAGTCTTCTACTAAACTCCGGATAATAAGTTTAAAAATGAAAAATATTAGATGCAGCAGGAGTAAAAAAAATTATGGGGGAACAGCCTGAAATTATTGCGTATGGTGATATTTATTATCATACTGATTTACAGCTTTTATGCCGTGTGGGTGGTGAGAAATTAAAACTGCGCCCACAATCGCTGAAAGTGTTCTTATTGCTGGCGGAAAATGCCGGACGGATCGTTAGTAAAGCAGAAATTTTTTCCACGGTTTGGCGGGATATTTCAGTCACCGATGATTCGCTGGTGCAGTGTATTGCTGAAATCCGTAAGGTGCTGCAGGATAAACCCCCTAAAATCCTGAAAACAATTCCGAAACAAGGCTATTTGTTTACGTGTACCCCGCCAGCGGTCAGTGCCACATCTGATGATCTGTTGTCCTTTATCGGGCGCACTGATGAGCTGACACAATTGGAGGGCATGTTGGGTGATCCGGCGTGTCGGCTGGTAGTCATTATGGGTTTTGGTGGTGTGGGCAAATCGCGCCTGAGTCAGGCTTTGCATAAACGGCTGGTACAAAACGGGTGTTATGCGCAGGGTGTTGTTTTTGTCTCGCTGGCGACTTTGCAAAAGGCTGAGCTGATACCCGCCGCCATTGCTGAGGTGATGGGTGTTTCATTACAGGGTTTGCGTAAGCCCGCTGAGTTACTCGCCGAAGCAATACACCAACAGCATTTATTATTAATTCTGGATAATATTGAGCACCTGTTGCCGGATGTGGAGGTCTGCGAACATTTATTAACTCACTGCCCCAACCTAAATATTCTGATGACTTCAAGGTTACCTGTACAGATTTATGGCGAATGGGTTTATCATCTGGGTGGTTTTAGTTTACCAGATACCAGTCAGCAATTTGCAGAATCAGCAGCTTGCCAGTTGTTTATTCAAACTGCCCGGCGCATTAAATACGATTTCACCCTGACTGAAGCAGATCAGCCCGTTGTTCTGGAAATTTGCCATGTGTTGGGTGGGATGCCGCTGGGCATTGAGATAGCAGCTCGTTGGGTGCAGCACCTGAGTTGTGCCGAAATTCTGGAGGAAATGAAAAGTTATTTACTGTCAGTGCAGCATAAACACCAGCATGAAGGGGGTGCTGCCAGTCTCGGTGTTGTGTTGCAACAAAGCTGGAGCATGCTGACAGCAAGAGAGCAGGATATTATGCAAACCCTGGCCTTGTTCCGGGGTGCTTTTACCCGCGAGGCAGCGTCGGCTATAGCTGGTGCAAAACTAGGTGATTATGCCGGTTTGATGAATAAGTCCATGTTGATGCGTAATGCCGAAGGGCGCTATGCCTTGCATGAAGTGATGCGCCGTCATGCTAATGAACGTAGGGCGACCGGGAATAATCCTGTGCTGATCCGCCGCTTTTTTGAGTACCATCTGGCGCTGGCTGAACAGGCTGATGCGGATATGCTGGGTGGCCAGCAGCTCAATAATATTGTGAGTTTGAACGCTGAGCATGATAATTTTCGGGAATGCTTGATGTTGTGCCATCCGAATCATTCGCTGCAGGCATCCGATCAACAGTTAGGCATGAAGCTAGCGAGTGCGTTGGGGCTATTCTGGTTTCTGGCTAATCACTGGAAAGAAGGGCGTCAGTGGGCGCTGGACTTTCTGGGTAATCACAGCACTTTACGTCCCTCATCAACGTTGGCGACTACCTTGTTAACTGCCGGTGGTTTGTCGGTGTTACTGGATGATTATCATATAGCTGACAAACATCTGGCGGTGGGTAACGAAATGGCGGCTCAGTACGGCTCCACTGTCCAGTGGGCGCGGGGTCTGGCGGTGCAGGGGGTTCTACGCCGTTTACAGGGCCGTTTTGAGGATGCAATTGCCTGTGGGCAGCAAAGTATGGATTTATTTGAGTCGGCAGGCGACCAGGGCGGCTATCAGTTTAATCTGGGTAATTTGGGGCATTCCCTATTGGTTAATGGTTTGTATGATGAAGGTGTGGTGGTGCTGGAGAAATGTATTCGCCTGAATCAACAAATCGGCCCGACGATTAGTTTGCCGTATGCGCTGGTTAATCTCGGACGTTTGCACTGGAAATTACACCAACAGCAAGCGGCGCGTTTATACCTGCAACAAGCGATAGCCGC
>CALHAO010000433.1 GCA_937931765.1 uncultured Thiotrichaceae bacterium | reverse complement strand
GTGCGTTTTAAAATTGGCTCTGGATTTAGTGATTTGGAGCGGCAAAATCCACCAGCGCTTGGGGCTGTGGTAACGTATAAATATTATGGGAAGACGAAAAAAGACAAGCCACGGTTTGCTAGTTTTCTTCGGATTCGGGAGTTAGTGAATGAGTAGGCTATGACGGTCAATACAGTGCTGCCATAGCCTGCTACGCACCTTTTTTTAGTGATGGCGACGTGGGCGCTGATTGTGGTGACGTTGATTGTAGCGATGATGTTTGACACGGCCACGACGGTCGCTACGATGATGACGCTTTGCCGGACGCCATTGGCGATGGTGGTTTACTTGTCTGCCACGGTGCTGCCAGCGCTGTGGTGTGACGACATGAGGGTGACCAATAGTAATGGTATAATTGACATGACCATGCGGCCCCCAACCAAAGCTTATGCTATTAGCCGACACGCCGGTGCTGACTAACATGGCTACTGCTACCAGTGTGCTTAAGAGAATTCCTTTTAGTTTCATCATTCAACTCCTTATAGTTAGCTTAGACAGCCAATTTTTTGCCCTGGTGACTGTCATAATTTCCGGGATTTCAGCTCCGGACAGGGCAGACAATAACCCTGCACTCTAAAGCTTAGGTGTGAAATAAGTATGAATCATGAAACAATTGTGCAAACAATGTGGAAGCTGGTAGAGCACATTTTCTTCTTTACATGACAGTATCAGGATTTTTACTTTTTGGTGAGTGACCTGATTAGTTCACAAAGCCGGGAACGTTTATAATTAGTCCTATTTTTCTGACTCCACTGACCAAAATACAACGGAAGCCCTATGAATATTAATCCAACAGTTACCCATGTTACTGAACGTATTATTGAGCGCAGTGCTAAGACTCGTGGCGACTATCTGCAGCGGATGCAGGCGGCACAAGCTCAGACCGGTAAACGTAGTCTGTCGTGTGGCAATATAGCGCATGCGGTGGCGGCCAGCCCGGCTGATGATAAGTTTAAAGTGGTGACTTATGCCGCACCGAATCTGGGTATTATCACCGCATACAACGATATGTTATCGGCGCATCAACCGTTTGCCGTTTACCCTGAGCTTATCAAGCAGATTGCCAGGGAGCAGGGCGCGACGGTACAGGTAGCCGGTGGTGTGCCTGCAATGTGTGATGGGGTGACACAAGGTCAGCCAGGCATGGAATTGTCGTTGTTTTCCCGTGATGTGATCGCGATGGCGGCGGCGGTTGGTTTGAGCCATAACGTATTTGACGGCGCTATTTTTCTGGGTGTGTGTGACAAAATTGTTCCGGGTTTGGTGATTGCGGCAGCTACCTTTGGCCATATTCCGGCGATGTTTATCCCCGCAGGCCCGATGGTTTCCGGTATCAGTAATGATGAGAAGGCGAGAGTCCGCCAGCAATATGCCAAAGGCGAAGTCGGACGTGATGAGTTGTTACAGGCGGAAATGAGTTCGTATCATTCGCCGGGCACTTGCACATTTTACGGTACGGCCAACAGTAACCAGATGTTGATGGAGTTCATGGGATTGCAGCTTCCGGGCAGTAGTTTTGTTAATCCGAATACCCCGCTGCGCGATGCCTTAACCGCCGCCGGAACCAGACAGTTATTACACCTCACCAAACAAGGCGGGCAGTTCACGCCGGTCTGCGATATTCTCAGTGAGAAAGCTTTTGTTAACGGTATTATCGGCCTGAATGCCACTGGTGGTTCGACCAATCTGGTGCTGCATGTGGTGGCGATGGCGCGTGCTGCCGGGATTATTATTCAGCCGGAAGATTTTGCGGATTTATCCCACGTCACACCACTAATGACGCGCGTATACCCGAATGGTAAAGCGGATGTGAATCACTTCCATGCGGCGGGTGGTCTCCAGTTTGTGGTGCGTGAGTTGCTGGATGCTGGTTTGTTGCAGGATGATGTGAAAACTGTGGCGGGTGGTGGTTTGTCTAAATACACGCAGGAAGCCATGCTGGGTGACGATGGCAAAGCGAGCTGGCAGGCCGGTGCGGCAGACAGTCATGATGAAGATGTTTTACGCCCTGCAAAGAATGCTTTCTCCGCTACCGGTGGCATGTTACGTGTACAAGGTAATATTGGCGAGGCAGTGCTGAAGGTGTCAGCAGTCGCTGAGGAACACCGGATTATTGAAGCGCCTGCTAAAGTTTTCCATGACCAGGACGATGTTAAGGCGGCATTTGATGCCGGTGAGCTGGAAGGTGACTTTATCTGTGTGGTGCGTTTCCAGGGGCCAAAAGCGAATGGTATGCCGGAATTGCATAGCCTGACACCTGCTCTGAGTGTGTTACAGGGTCGTGGTCAGAAGGTGGCATTGGTCACTGACGGGCGTATGTCCGGAGCCAGTGGTAAAGTGCCTGCGGCGATTCACCTGAGTCCGGAAGCATTGGACGGTGGTGCGATTGCGCGGATTCGTGAGGGCGATATGATTCGTCTTGATGCTGAAGCCGGTACACTTGAGGTGCTGGAGGCTGATTTTGAGCAGCGTGAGGCGGCGGTAGCCGATTTGAGTGCTAATCAGTTCGGCTTAGGCCGGGAATTGTTTAGTGTGTTCCGGCAGAATGTCGGGGCTGCGTCTGGTGGTGGTAGTGTGTTT
>CALHAO010000432.1 GCA_937931765.1 uncultured Thiotrichaceae bacterium | reverse complement strand
AAGGACAGGCCAAACATCAGCGTGCGTTGCCACACACCCTGCCAGATACTGTCTGGGTAGATGAGCGGAACACGATAAACCAGATACGCAGGCAGGATACCCAGCAAAATCAGCTTAAACAGGACAGTCAGATTAAAGTACTCACCGGTTTCACGAAAATCCGTTTCAAAGACATTGATAATCATTTCCCGGTCGATCATCACTGTATACTGATCCATGAAGTAAGCTGCCGCCGCCGAAGCAATCAACAGCAGGATGACAGCAGGCTTTAATACCCAGCGAAAACTGACCAGGCTCACCAAAGAGTGAGTGAGCAGGATGATCACCACAAACAACGACAATAAGAACAGCGTGTCGGTCGAACCGTTCAGGCGGCTAACGACAGTGGCCCAGAAGGTATTGTTCGTAAAGGCGGTTAAAAAAATTGAAATAAATAATGTTGCATGCCAGTATTTCATGATTTTTTCATGCACCTTTAGTGTTAAAACAAGTACCCGGAGCTGGAATGCCGATAGGGCAGTACGTCCTCTGAAGGAAGACAATAGAGCAATGTATGCAGGTAAAGAATGAGGCGGGTGACTTATTTTTCTAGGTTAGATAACCTGTTTTTATATCTGGGTCATTTTACCCATAACCGCTTAGGATATTGATTTTTCAATGATTAATATAAAAAACGACCTATTCCCTCTGTTTAGCAAACAGCAATATGTTTTTGTTCTTTCTTTTCTGATCTTTCTGACCGCTTACGCTGGTTATGAGGTGTATGACGAACTGCAGGACCTGCAGCAAGGAGAATCCCCGCTCACGGTTTGGATGGAAATACTAATCGTCAGCTCGTCACTGGGATTTGTTTTTTATATCACGCAGATGCTGTACAAAAATCAGCGCCAGCAAAAAGAAATGAAACAAACCCTGGCGCAGGTCAGGCAACAATTACATTCATCTAATCAACGTTTACAGCAGGGTAAAGAAGCATTTCGTTCGACAATTGAATGGCAGCTGGATGAATGGCAACTGACACCTACCCAGCAGGATGTTGCTATTTTATTGCTAAGAGGTTTGGACATTCGCGAAATTGCAGAAATACGTCATGTGCAGGAAAAAACTGTTCGTAATCATCTGTCAGCGATTTATGATAAATCCGGTTTACCGGGACGACACATATTTTGTGCCTGGTTTTTTGAAGGGCTGTTTTAGTAATTAACGGACTATGATAAAAAAACAAATTCTACTCGTTGAAGATGAAGCGGCCATCCGCCAAATGATCCGTATCGCTCTTGAACGACACAATTATGAGATTATTGAAGCAGGTGATGTGGCGCAAGCCCGTATAGCTATCGCTGACTCACTGCCTGATTTATTGCTCATCGACTGGATGCTACCTGACCAACCCGGCCCCGATTTAATTAAACAACTGCGAGCAGAAGAACGCACGCGCTCAGTGCCGATTATTATGCTCACCGCCCGCGCTGAAGAAAATGATATGATAAAAGGGCTGGAAGCCGGAGCGGATGATTACATTTATAAACCCCTGTCGCTGAAAAACCTGCATGCCCGTATTAAAGCACTGTTGAGACGTGCTGAGACCCAGACCAGTAGTGAAGCACAAAAGTCGATACTGAAATCAGGTAAAATAGAATTGGATACGCACTCACTTCAGCTCAGCATTGACGGACACCTTGTCCACCTTGGTATTACCGAGTTCCGCCTGCTGGAATTTTTAATGAGCCATGCTGATCGTGTTTATTCACGCGCCCAATTACTCGACGCCATCTGGGGACAAAACAGTTTTATTGAAGAGCGTACTGTTGATGTGCATATCCTGCGCCTACGTAAAGCTTTAAAAGAACATGACTCGGCCAAGGTGATAAAAACCATCCGGGGAGCCGGTTATCTGTTTGTAAAAGAGGCAAACCAGGTTGAATGAGTTCCGGGGGATAGAAGTACGCCGCTTACTCTTTATGGTGGTGGGTGGGCTGATCATTGGCTACCTAACCGGCTACTGGATCATCAGTCAGTGGGTAGCCAGCCTACTGTTTATTGGTTGGATGTTGTTTAAGCTATACGGTCTGCAAAACTGGCTGGAAAAGGGCCAGGCTGCTGATCAAATGCCGGATAGTGATGGTGTATGGGAACAAATAACTTATACCGCGCACCGCACCCAGCGAAAATATGAGCAGCATAAACAAAACCAGCAAGACCTGTTATTACGCTTTAATAATATTATGGCCGCCCTGCCTGATGCGAAAATTCTGCTGAACTCAGAACATATTATTCAGTGGTCAAACCAGGCAGCGCTGGAGTTACTGGGGATTGACCCTAAGCGTGATGTCGGCCAAAGAGTCGACAACCTGATCAGGAAAAAGAAATTCGCTAAGCTACTCAATAACAAACACAAAAAAGGTAAGACACTTCGCCTCAAATCCCCGTACGATAAAAATATCTCGCTCAGCATCCAGTTGCTGCCGGTGCAACCGGGCCTGTATCTACTGAGTGCGCGTAATATTAGCCAGCAGATTCACCTGAATGCTATGCGCCGGGCATTTATCGCTAACGCCTCGCATGAACTGCGCACGCCACTCACGGTTCTATCAGGCTACCTTGAACTGTTTGATGATGATCCTGAATTACCGGAACACCTAAAACCGGCTATTGAGCAGGCAAGAGAGCAAGGTGTACGTATGCAGCGGGTTATCAGCGACATGCTAAAACTCTCCCAATTAGAAAGCAGTGAACGCAATGTATCGACTGAAAGCACGGTTAATATTCCCGCCATCATTAACAGCACCGCAACGGCACTGCAAAAAACCATTGCAGCGGACTCACATACGCTGACTCTTGATATTGATGAATCGATTCTCATCAGAGGCGTAGAAAAAGACGTCACTAGTGTTATCACTAACTTACTGGAAAACTCCATTAAACACACGCCAACAGGCTCGCATATCCGGGTGGGCTGGCAATGGGGAGCTTCCGGTCATGCAGAATTTACAGTGGAAGATGACGGGCCGGGCATTCCGCAAGAACACCTTGAACATCTGACTGAGCGTTTTTACCGGGTGGACAAAGGACGTTCGCGGGATAAGGGCGGCACCGGTCTGGGACTGGCGATAGTTAAACATGTGATGTTGAATCATGATGGGTCACTGGATGTGAGTAGTGAGGCGGGTAAGACGGTATTTGTAGCTTGGTTTCCGGAAGAGCGGGTGGTTTAAAAACAGACGAGCTCTTAATCAAATCTACCCGCACCTAAGTACGGGCAGATCTGGCCTGCTAGTTAAAGTGGCGGAAAATGCAGATACGTGACCTTTTGTATATCCGACAGATCCTGTAAGCGCAGCAGATCATTTTCAGAAGGCTCAGCATCGACCTCCAGCAAAGCAATGGCATTGCCACCACTATCAGCACGCCCCAAGTGAAGATTAGCGATATTAATGCCGCACTCACTGGTGGTTACGCCAATATGACCAATCACCCCTGGCACATCATTATTGGTGATATATAACATATGCTCACCAAGCTTGGATTCCAGCGGAATACCTTTAACATCAATCACCCGTGGCTGATTCTGGATCAGGGTGCCACAAATTCTGCGACTAAATGACTCCGTCTCGACATTAACAGTAATACGACAGGGATAAGCATCCTTGCCATCATTAAAAGCTTCAATCAAGTCAATATTGCGTTCCCGCGCCACTTCACGCGCATTGACCGCATTAATCGAACTGCTGTGATGTTCCAGCACAGACTGAATAATTTGTGTGGTCAGCGGTGCCGTACTCATAGTGGTTACATCACCGCTATAAGTAATGCTCAGTGATTTAATCGGGTCATGAGTCAACTGGCCAACAAAAGAACCCAGACGTTGCGCCAGTTGTAAATAAGGCTTCAGTAATTTTGATTCCTCACCACTCAGACTCGGCGCATTCAGCGCATTATTAATCGCTCCATTGAGCAGGTAATCACTGATTTGTTCAGCAATTTGTACCGCTACTTTTTCCTGTGCTTCACTGGTCGATGCACCGAGGTGCGGTGTACAAATAATGTTAGGCAGCTCAAATAAGGGATTTTCCCGCGCCGGTTCAACGGCGTACACATCCAGCGCAGCGCCTCTAAGATGGCCGCTTTTCAGCGCAACATACAAAGCAGCTTCATCAATCAAACCACCTCGCGCACAATTCACCAGTAAGCTATCTTTCTTCATTTTATTGAGCGCCGTGGCATCAATAATATTCGCGGTGTCCGGCGTTTTGGGTACATGCAACGAAATAATATCCGAGGTACTTAACAAAGTATCTAAATCGACTTTCTGTACGCCCAGCTTATCTGCTCGCTCTTCAGTCAGAAAAGGATCATAAGCCTGTACCTTTAAGCCATAACCAATCGATTTTTTGGCAACGATGGAGCCGATATTCCCCGCACCAATAAGTCCCAGCATCTTACCGGTCAGCTCAATCCCCATAAAACGGGACTTTTCCCATTTACCTTCTTTGGTGGACTGGGTGGCCTGTGGGATATGACGCGCCAGCGACAGCATCATCGCCATCGCATGTTCAGCCGTAGTAATCGCATTCCCGAACGGAGTGTTCATCACCACCACGCCACGTTTGGTACAAGCCGGTACATTGACATTATCAACACCAATTCCGGCCCGCCCCACAACTTTTAAACGTGTGGCGTGTTCCAGTAATTCCGGGGTAATTTTAGTGGCAGAACGAATCGCCACACCGTCAAACTCACCGATAATATCCAGTAATTCAGGCACAGATAACTTACCCGGCTGTACCACTTCAATGCCGCGCTCTTCAAAGACCTTTAAGGCCATGCCTGACATTGAATCAGCAATCAACACTTTAGGCTTATTCATTGGCTTATCCCTGATTTATTTCATGTATGAAGCGGGCAAATGCCCAGTCCAGCCAATGAGTCAGCGCTGCCAGATCATCAGTTTCAATCGTAGCACCACCCCATATCCGGAAACCTGCGGGTGCGCTGCGATAGTTTTTAATATCAAGCGCCACACCTTCCTCTTCCAGCCAGCCGGTTATCTTGCTAATCGCCTTTTGCTGCGTATCTTTATCCAACTGATTAAAAGCCGGATCAGCAATTTGCAGGCACATGGAAGTCGGGGAGCGAATCGCCGGATTCTCGGCCAGCCAGTCAATCCATGCGGATTTTTTTACCCAGTTATCGATGCACTCAAAGTTAGCCTGCGTACGCTGCCACAAGGCTTCGCGGCCACCGATACCTTCGGCCCAATCCAGCGCAGCATGCAGGTCAGCAATGGCCAGCATGCTAGGCGTATTAATCGTGGAGCCGCTAAAGATGCCCGCGTCAAGTGACTGTTGTTTGGTGAGACGGAATACTTTAGGTAAAGGATGCCCCGGCGTAAAACTTTCCAGCCGTTCAACCGCACGCGGACTCAGCGCCAGCATGCCGTGTGCACCTTCGCCACCTAGTACTTTCTGCCATGACCAGGTCACGACATCCAGCTTGCTGAAATCCATCGGCATAGCATAAGCAGCCGAAGTGGAATCGCATAACACCAGACCTTCACGATCATCAGCAATCCAGTCCAGATCAGGCACCCGCACACCACTGGTAGTACCGTTATAAACCATAACAATATCGTGGTTTGAATTGGTTTGCGTCAGATCAGGCAGTTCGCCGTAATCCGCTTCATAGACATTGAGTCCAGGTAAATCCAGCAGCGCCAGATCTTTAGCCCAGTCGCCGGAAAAACTATCCCAGACCAAGGCATCGACCGGGCGCTGACCGAGCATCGTCCACATAGCCATTTCAAAAGCACCGGTATCAGAACCGGGCACAATACCCAGCTTCCAGTCCTCGGGTAAGCCGAGCAGAGCATGCGAGCGCTCGATAGATGACTGTATATGTTGTTTGGGTTGTTTGGCGCGATGACTACGGCCAAGGTGCTCAGTCGTTAAATCACTGAGCTGCCAGCCAGGGTATTTTTTACAAGGGCCGGATGAAAAACGTGCATCCTGTGGACGCACGGCTGGCTTTTCGGGAATACTGATTGCGTTCTCGGACATGGTATAATCTCTAGTTATGGGTGGTTTGCTCCACCAGGCCCATTCAGGCTATCACAACTTCAAGACAGGGGATAAAAAACTTGAGGATTTCACACTGGGTCGTAAAACAGACTGACAGAAGGGGTTAAACTCCCAGATACCGATCCTCTATTTCAGTGCTCAGCTCATCGGGCAAGCCACTCCAAACTGTCTGCCCTTTCTCAAGAATCACACACCGATCGACCATTGGCCGTAGTTCTGACAAATTCTTATCCACCACCAACAAAGCCTGACCCTGCCCCCGTAACTGTATTAATGCCTGCCAGATTTCCCGGCGCACTGTCGGAGCCAGCCCTTCCGTCGCCTCATCCAATATCAATAAGCGCGGATTCGTCATTAACGCCCGCCCGATCGCCAGCATCTGCTGCTCACCACCCGATAAGGTTTGTGCCAATTGTTGCTTGCGCTCAGCCAAACGTGGGAACAATGTACTCACCGCCGCAAAATCCCAGCTCCCTGCTCTGGCTGCTGCCAGCAGGTTTTCATGCACAGTCAGGCTAGCAAAACAACGTCGCCCCTCCGGCACCAAACCAATACC
>CALHAO010000431.1 GCA_937931765.1 uncultured Thiotrichaceae bacterium | reverse complement strand
CCATCCTCTAGTAACAGAATACTTTCAGCTTGCAAGGTACTCAGGTCATAATTAGCCGGGTCAACAATCTTCGAATCTTCCCGGCAGGCCAGATAAAATTGATCCTGAAATAATGGCAGGGTTTCCGCATTACGCAGTGCATAGGGCAGGGCGAGCATAATCAGATCCAGCTCACCATCCATCAGTTTGGTATAGATACGCTGGGTAATGTCTTCGGTGAGGAATAATTTGAGTTGTGGGTATTCCTTGCGCAGCTCGGGCATGATGCAGGGCAGTAAAAAGGGCGCGATGGTCGGAATAATCCCGACATGCAATTCACCAGTGAGAGGCTGCTGATTACTGCGTGCCAGCTCTACCAGTCCTTCAATGTCGCGCAGACAACGCCGCGCCTCCTGGGCAATCTGTCGTCCGGAATGCGTAACAGTAACGTTTTTATTGGTGCGGTCGACCAGTTGAACGGACAAGGTCGACTCCAATTCCCGAATGGCAGTGCTGAAAGCTGATTGTGAAACAAAACAGGCTTTTGCAGCACGGCCAAAGTGCTCATGACTTTCCAGCGCAACAAAATAACGTAATTGTTTAACGGTGGGTAAATTCATAACGCCACTCCTAAGGTTGCTGCAATTAATAGCCGCGATGATAACGCAGTGGGCCACCAGTCCAGGGGGCAAAACCTGTTCCAAGCACGACGCCTATGTCAATTAATCCGGGGTCTTCCAGTAAGCCATCTTCCAGACAGAGTGCCGCTTCTTCGGTAATCTGGGTGGTTAGTTTGCTTTGTAATGCCTCTATGCTGCCATCCCATTCCAAACGTGCTGACTTGAGGCGGTTATTGTTCCGGTAGCGGTAAAATCCTGAACCGCTTTTTTTACCGAGCTTTCCGGTTTGTACCATCTTCACCAACTGAAAGGGTACGTCTGTATTGAATGATTTTTCCATAGTTTCGGCTACTCTAAGGCAGTAGTCCAGCCCCATTATATCGCCTAATTCAAGTGGCCCCGAAGGCATGCCTGCATTCCGTGCTGCGGCATCAATAATGTTATGTGGTACACCTTGCTGGTGCAAATGAATACCTTGCAAAATATATTGTACTAATATCCTGTCAGCCAGCAGCGCCGGTAAGTTATTTAATAACAGGGGTATTTTATTGAGGTGCTTGAGAATATTGCAGGCTCTATCCAGCAGCTGTTTGTCGGTTTTATCGGTGTGGGACACTTCGACTAAGGGTGTGCTGCAAGCCGGATAGCAGAAATGGATGCCTAATAAACGTTCCGGTTCCAGCATAGCCGCCGCAATTTTCTGCAGTGGAATAATGGATGAATGTGTCGCCAGTATGGCATCGGGGCGGCTGTATTCTTCCAGTTCAGCAAATCTTTCCTGTTGATCCGCCAGATGAGTCGCACCAATCAGCAGAATCATATCAGCTGTTTTTATATTTTCGCCTTTTAGATCGGGCGTGACATGGCTGAGCAACTCACTCAGTTTTTCAGTATCTTTGCCTGTCAACGTCACCATCTTATCGCCGATTACACTGATTGCCTGTTCAAGCGCAGCAGGGCGTTTGTCCTGAATACTGACGTGTATTCCCTGTAGCAGACAATAGCTGGCGATTTTGCAGGTGGTTTCGCCACTACCGATAATATGCAGGTGTTTGAGCCGTTGTGGTTCATCAGGATGTTGGCTCAGCTTGTATTTAAGCTGGGCAATTCGCTGAAGATTTCCAGAGTATTCCGTCCCGGCCAGTTTTGTCAGCGATTCAGCAAAAGCTATTTGTGACGGTGTGTTTGCCTGGCTGCCATGCTGTTTCCATAACTCGAGTAAGGCATAAGGAGCAGGGTGATGTGCTTCGGTTATATGAAGCCGTTTTATGAGTTGCTGACTTAACCGCGAGCTGGTGTAGGATCTAAGTAGTTTATTAGCAAAAGGTAGTTTGATACGCAGGGCTTTCTTTTTGCCGGGTTTTTTCTGGAGCGTAGCGAGCGTTGTTTCATGCAGTTTGTTCGCCGGAACCGCTTCGTCAATGAAGCCTTTATCGAACAATATGTCTGCTGGTAGTGAGACACCGGTTTGCGATGCGGTGATGGTCATTAAGGCATCAAAAGCGCCCACACGCTTGATGGTCTGCCTGATAACCGACGGAAACGGATGCAGGCCCAGTGCGTTTTCCGGGAAGCAGCTTTCTGCCACCAATGAAAATGAACTGATGCAATAATCTGTGGCCAGCGCCAGCGCCATGCCACCGATCGGACATTGGCGGTCGATGATAAATACCGAGTAGACCGGGCTGCTTTGCAATAGGTCAGCGATTTCCTGAGTCTGTTGTATTAATGACAGGGTATATTCAGTATTCTGAAATACGCTGTAATCAGCCGGTTTGACGGTGGAGTTAGTAGCTTTGCGGATAGCAAAGCGTAATACCAGCCCAGCCACTGGCTGCTGTTGAATGGAGGTCAGGTATTGTTTGAGTTCCGAGAGTGTGTCAGGCTCCAGTGTGCCGGGAGCACCGTCCCTCATTTGTATATCTACCCAGATTCGTTGTTCTGAATCAGGCCTGACAGTCAGATACTGAAAGTCGTTCATTAGCAATGTTTCGCACCCCTTAAGCCCGGCTATGTTTATAGCCTATGGATCTTTGATCCACTATTTTGTTATTTGTTAATGCCCGTTCGGTTATAACTTGAATGATTGATCTAATTTTCCGAACGGTGGTAGCGTAAAATTTATGCGAGCTTAAGTCAAATCAAATAATTCAGGGTTGCCTCATAATAAGGTATTTAAGCCTGTCTAAGTAGGTAATTGCCCTGAGTTACTAACGGGTAAATTAACCAGCTCCGGCTGAATGGGCTGTAGCTTTGGTTTCGCTTCTGGTGGGCTGAGTGGGGTGACGGGTTCTTCCTGTGCAGGTTGATCCGTTGCATCCGTATGTTGCCAGGGTAGATTCCGGTATGCGGGTTGCTCACTGAAATTCCATGCGGGGTATTTTATGACTTCAAAATAAGGTGAATAGTCAAAATCACTGGGAATGAACAAACGGTAATGCCGCTCACGTAGTTTGACTTTATCGGGTTTGTCGCTGCACACCGTGGGCAGGATGGGGTAGTTCACCTGTTGGAAGCAACGAGCAATCATGCTGGAACAAATAATGTGTGTGGGCTGCCCGGCATTATGCTGGAACAGCGATGAGCGCCAGCGGCGGGGTAGGATGCCATATGGAAATAGAAAGCGTGCCAGATCCAGTAATTGCTGCACGTCATATTCCATGCCCAGGTGATCAATGGCAGTATTCACTACCTGATCAGCATCACGCCAATCCAACCCGGAAGGACGACATATACGCAGATTCTCATCCGTATAATCTTTCAGAGGATTAACAATAGTGCCATAACCTAATAATGACTCGGCCAGCAATTGTTCATTAGGGTCGCCATTGTAATGAGCCTGAAGTTTTTCGCGGGCTACCGGGTCTTTAATGTCATTAATACGGCCAATATAAATAGCAGCATGTGTCCACGGTGATAATGCGATCATCTGGATGGCTTTGCTGACCCGTGTTTTACCTGCAAACAGAATAACATCACCTGGCCGCACTTCGCGTTCCAGAAACTCAAAATGACACATGCCGTCGTCGTATTCATTAGGTGGAATGGCGTTTAACCAATTAATGCCTTCTTGCCACAGCCAGTTGCGGGTTTCATTGATAAGGGTGAACATGACTCGCTCCGTTTGCCTGGAATAGGAAGTGATTCGGAGGGGTTTAATCTGCAGATGGGTATCTTGCCCGTGATACAAAGCAGAACATTCCGGATGTTCCTTGCCAGATGATTATTATTCGGTCTTAACTATTATCTTTTTGTTATCTTATAATTTAGAACAATTCGCCCTGAATTGGTTTCACTTTTTGATAATTGGCGGAAAATTACTGCCCATCACCAGCTAACGGAGCGGT
>CALHAO010000430.1 GCA_937931765.1 uncultured Thiotrichaceae bacterium | reverse complement strand
CGGGCGGTGCTCTGTAGCTTCCCCCCATCCCCGACCCTTCCCAAAGCCACGTTTTTTCCAAAACGTTCGATACAAGGGGAGGAAGGGAGACAAGCGAGATTACACACTTTGTCCTTGTCGTTGGCACAGTTAAGCTCCCTTTCCCCCTTTGTGGGGGCAAGGGCTGGGGATGGGGGAAGCTACGGAGTAATATCTCGTAAGTTTGTGCCGATACTCATGTCGGAGAAGGTATCGTGAATAACCCTTCATTGTGGCAGCATCTGCCGTTGGATATTCAGCGCTTCAGAGGTTTGTGCGAACAGAAAACACTGCCGGAGGATTACCCGTTGGCAGATTCGGTTCGCAAAAATGTGGTTTGTTATAGCGGTGCTCTCGTTCATAAAGCCAGCCAGAATCCGGTGTTAAGAATTCAGCTATTACAGGAATTCCACAAGGTATTTCAGCATGGCCCCGGTGTGCTGGTGGTAGAACAGGCATATACCGATAAAGCCGTACTGGATAATCAGACTCAGGTATTCCGCAAGATTCTGCAAGATGAGTCCGGCAGGCAATCCGGAGATCATTTTGCCAAGGCCGGTGCAAATGGCCGCATCTGGAATGCCTTACAGAAAAGTGCTTTAGCCGATCCGCAGGGTTTTATTGATTATTATAAAAATCCGGCGCTGCAGCTCATTTCAGAGTCATGGTTGGGGCCGGATTATCAGATGACCGCGCAGGTGAATGTCGTTTACCCCGGCGGACAGGCACAAGCGCCGCACCGTGATTATCATCTGGGTTTCCGCAATGAAGATATTTTAAAAGATTACCCACCGCACGTGCATGCCATGTCCTCCCAACTAACGTTACAGGGGGCGGTAGCACATACGGATATGCCGGTCGAGTCGGGGCCGACGCTGATCCTGCCGTTTTCTCAGCAATATCCCCAGGGTTATCTGGCGTGGCGTCATGCTGAATTCAAAGACTATTTTGCCGCACATGCGGTACAGCTGCCTTTGAAGCAGGGTGATCTGTTGTTCTTTAATCCCGCGCTGTTTCATGCGGCAGGTAGTAATCGCACTGAAGATTTTGATCGCATTGCTAATTTGTTGCAGGTGTCATCGGCATTTGGCCGGTCTATGGAAGTGGTGGATCGTTATTTGTTGGTGGAAACTATTTATCCGGCGTTGCTGGCGTCGCAGCAGAACATGAGTGCGGAAGAGTTGACGGCGATTTTGGGCAGTGCCTGTGAAGGGTATGCTTTCCCGACCTGCCTGGATACTGATCCACCGTTGCATGGCATGTCGCCGGAGACACAGAAGCAATTGACGCAGCAGGCTTTAACAGAAAATTGGTCGCCGGAAGTATTTGGCCAGGCATTAAAAGAACATCGGCAGCGGCGTGCATAAATACGCAGGCATCCGTCATGCTGCTTACACATAAAACAGGAGAGAAGTATGTTCAATGAGGAATCTCGATTAGCCAATCCGATTCGTTGGGGTATGGTCGGCGGTGGTCGTGGTAGTGAAATCGGTCATTCACACCGTGCGGCGGCAGCGCGTGATGGGCTATTTAAATTAATGGCTGGAGCATTTGATGTTGACCCTGAGCGGGGTCGTGAATTTGGCAGTAATCTGGGTGTTGATCCGGAGCGTTGTTACAGTGATTATCAGGCTTTATTCAAGGCCGAAGCGGAACGTGAGGATGGCATACAGGCGGTGTCTATCGCCACACCTAATGGCACACATTATGCGATCAGTAAGGCGGCGCTGGAAGCGGGTTTGCATGTGGTATGTGAAAAACCATTGACTTTTACTGTGGCAGAATCCGAAGCACTGAAAGCACTAGCTATCAGTAAGCAGCGGATTTTCGGGGTAATGTATGGTTATTCCGGTTACCCGATGTTACATCAGGCGCGGGAGATGGTGCGGCGTGGTGATCTGGGTGAGGTGCGGGTGGTTAATATGCAATTTGCGCATGGTTTCCACAATACGGCGGTGGAGGAGCAAAGTCCCGGTGCAAAGTGGCGCATGAATCCGGAAGTCTCCGGGCCGACTTATGTGCTGGGCGATATTGGTACTCACTGCTGGCAAATGGGCGAAATGATTACTGGTTTACAGCCCGATGAATTGTGTTGTATGCGCCAGAGTTTTATCTCCAGTCGTGCGCCGTTGGAAGACAATGCGCATGTGATGATGAAGTTTAAGAGTGGGGCGGTCGGTACTTTGTGGGCGAGTGCGGTGAATGCCGGTTCTATGCACCAGCAGAAGATTCGTGTAGTCGGTGAGAAGGCGAGTATTGAATGGTGGGATGAGCATCCGAATCAGTTGAAGTATGAGGTACAGGGTCAGCCTGCACAGTTAATGGATCGGGGTATGGGTTATTTGTACGGCGATGATCCGGGGGTTTGTGCACGTGTGGGTGGTGGTCATGCGGAAGGCTTCTTTGAGTCGTGGGCTAATCTTTATCACCGCTTTGGTGTGGCGATGGATGCGGCGGAACGTGGCGATCAGGTGTTACTGGAGTCGCTGTGGTATCCGGGTGTTGATGACGGGATTAGCGGTGTGCGTTTATTGGAGCGTTGTGTGGAATCAGCAGATAACGGCGCGACCTGGGTGAAGTGGGATAAATATTAGCCACGTCTAGCTTATTTTTTGTACTGCGCCCATCCCCTGTTTAGGGTAAAGCTCTCTTTCGAGGGCTTTTTTTGTGCCCCTGATTTAAGGGATTAAAAAGTCTCTGAATAAAGTGCAATATACAAAGCATGGTGATTGGCAGCCACTAACAAGCCAGCCAACGAATTATCACCGGGCAGGACTACAAGTACTAAAAATGGGTATATAAATGGGCTATTCCCCGCACTCAGGTGCGGGTCTTTTTACCGGGCTTTAATAGGGCCAACTCAATGGGGATTGGGTTTGTTATAAAGGCGCAGGGGGCGTAAGGGAAATAAGAAAAGACAACAGGGATTTATTGACAGGAAGGGCTAACTCCTGAAGATGGTACGCATGATAAAACATGCTGCCTCTGACCGTATGGTCTGCCATGCTGCTTAATCGCATAGCAGGCTATACTGCTTGACCGCATGTTAAGACATGCTGCTTGACCGCATGGTCTGCCATGCTACCTAGTGTTGCTTATATGGATTTAACGACACGACCCGCTATGACCCGCACTTCGGTGCGGGTTTTTTTTGTTTAAGACATAACGGATGAACGCTGCCGGTGTATACCCACCG
>CALHAO010000429.1 GCA_937931765.1 uncultured Thiotrichaceae bacterium | reverse complement strand
TTTCCTGTTATTCGTACAACCTGTGCTGTTAAAAATGGCCGGTGAAACCGATAATGAACCACTGCTGATCAATGCATCCTGCAAAGATAAACTGCGCAAAAAACCGGGGCGCACTGAATTCATCCGCGCTATCTATAGCCGCAATCCGGACGGCACGATCAGCGTTGAAAAAGCCGGTAGTCAGGGTTCAGGTATTTTGACCTCGATGAGCCGTGCTAATTGTTTCATTTTATTACCGGAAGAGAATGCGGGTGTGATGCCGGGTGACCCCGTTAGCATTCAGCCTCTGTGGAAGTCGTAGACTTTCATAACCACTAGGGAGATTCCAATGATTAAAGTACTGTTCTTCGCCAGCCTGCGCGAACAAACCGGTCAGAGCAACCTGAGTGTTGAATGGCAGGAAGGCATGACAGCGGCACAACTCTGGCAACAAACCACTGATAGCAGCACCCTGCCGGATAATGTATTAGTCGCCTGCAATCAAGAGTATTGTGACAGTGAAACAGTGGTGAATGACGGTGATGAAGTCGCTTTCTTTCCACCGGTAACAGGTGGCTGAGATGATTCATATTGAAATTCATGAACAAGGTTTTGAGCCGTACACACAACTGACTACATTCCAACAGCGAGATGAATTTATCGCCAGTCAGTGTGGTGCGAGTGCGCTATTTATTGGCACTATGCGGGATTTTAATGAAGGCGATGATGTGCAGGCGATGCGGCTGGAACATTATCCGGCGATGACGCAGAAGCAGCTGGAAGTGATCACCGAATCTGCTGTTGAAAAACATGGATTGAACCATGTATTAGTCGCTCACCGTGTGGGAGATATTTTACCCGGTGACCCTATTGTACTGGTCGCAGTCTGGTCAGCACATCGAAATGCGAGCTTTGATGCTTGTCGCTGGATCATGGAAGAGTTGAAACACAATGCACCGTTCTGGAAACGGGAAACACTGGACTCAGGCGAGAGTCGTTGGGTAGAAAAAAATACGGCGGGATAAGTTCTGGCTTACCCCGCCGTCAACAAAAAGACAAGCATCTGGTTTAGTCTGTCAATGGGTCTTCCAGCTGGTCGACCGCCCTGACATGCTTAATATTTTTACGGCTGCTTACTTGTGTCAGCAAGGCCTTTTTACTGTCCCGGATGCATTTATAGAGATCGTTGCCCTCATTTTCAGCACGTACGTCCTGATTATTTGGCAAGCGCAATTCCATGCTGACTTTCTGTTGCGAGACACCCGAACTCTGTACCGGATTGGTGACCTGTAAATGCACAACTAACTTGGTAGCGTCGGGCGCTACAGTGAATATTTTCTTCGATCTCTCCAGAATTTCCTGCTCGACTGCTTCACTTCTACCCAGATTACCCCATTCAATGTGCACTTTACTCATCATTTAATCTCCATCAATTATTAAAAAAATTGTCGTTTTTTCAACATAGCCTAAATAGAAATATGTTAGCAAGAGAACCTGATGGATTAAGGCTTAATCCACAGCCTGAAAACCACAGCACAGAACGGACAGGCCCCGTACACCTATCGTAGTAACTCCGACCAGTATCACCCGAGTTTTGTTTGCGGTAAGCTAATGGTGTGCAACTAACAGAATTTTCACGACATTCTGTTGTCTACTGAACCAAGAAACGGCGGTTGGACAACATATAGTCACTCAATAAAAAATTCAGAAAACTCATTAGATGCACTACACTTTGAGTCAAATAAAATTAATCTTATTAGGGAAGCTACAGCTAATGCTTAAATTACACTCAAATCTCAAAAAAACAGCGATAGCTGGCGCACTGCTGCTATCACTAACAACAACACCTGCCCTAGCGATAGTCAAACCACTGGAAGCAGGCCCCATCGCTAATGCGCAGGAAGCACAGGTAAAGTGCCCACGTCTTGCACAACAGCAGAACGCTAGCTGGACCGGAAAATGGTGGTCAATCGCTTCCGGCAATATGGCAGTTTGTGAAATTGATGTCAGAAAAGGCGAATATAACGCCGGTCGTTTCATAGCAAACCAACAACAAGCAGGGCAAATCTGTCCGGCAACTGCCGCCAAGCACCGCGCACAATGGACAGGACAATGGCGGGTGACTGTGCCTGGTCAAATGGCAGTCTGCCAACTGAGTTTCGGTAAGCGTGAAATTGACGTGGGCTTTATCCGTAATGATGGCGAAGCGGCGTTACGTTGCAATGCTGCTGCTCTGCGCGAAGATTCCACCTGGACAAAGAAATGGCGCACACAAGGTAATACCTCTTTTTGTGAGCTGAATACCTAAGTAGACTTAAAACCCTTAGTCATAAATACGGCAGAACCAGATCAGGTTCTGCCGTATTTATGATAGCCAAAGGGAGCCACTACTTAGTAATGCAGACCATCGATACCAACCAAAAACAACTCATAGCAACACTCAGCGAGCTGGCTGGCTTGGCAGACTACTCGCTCGTGGATACGCTCAATGCCGACCCTGACGCAGATACAAGCGGGGCCAATCACACACCACGCCAAGTCTATTCCGGTCATTATGTACCGGTGACGCCCACGCCCATAGAAAACCCCGAGTACGTCACACACAGCAAACACTTCTTTAGTGGACTGGGCTTCGCTGACAGCATGGCGCAAGCAGACGATTTCATCAGGCTGTTCTCCGGTGACCTCTCAAACGTTCCGGAACCGATGCGTAAGGCAGGTTGGGCAACCGGCTACGCACTGTCTATTTATGGCCAGGAACTTACCCGTCAGTGTCCTTTTCAGACCGGCAATGGCTACGGTGATGGTCGGGCCATCTCGGTGCTTGAAGCCGTGATCAACGGGCAACGTTGGGAAATGCAACTTAAAGGCAGCGGGCGCACGCCCTACTCGCGGGGTGCAGATGGCCGTGCCGTGTTACGTTCCAGTGTGCGTGAGTTTTTAGCACAGGAGCATATGCATGCGCTGGGTGTGCCTACCTCACGTTCGCTGAGCTTGTACGCATCCACCACGGAAACGGTCAAACGTCCGTGGTACTCGGAAGGGTCACGCCAGCAAGATCCGGACATCCTTGTTTCTGACGCCGTCGCTATCTCGACGCGGGTTGCACCGTCGTTTATCCGGGTGGGTCAGCTTGAACTATTTGGCCGTCGCGCACGTAGCGAAGCACATCCGCAAGCGATGGCAGAGCTAGGGCAAATTGTCTTGCACCTGATCGACCGTGAGTACGCTGGTGTTATCGACCCACAGCTCCCCCTCGCTGAAAAAATCGTACTGTTGGCGCGGGAGTTTCGTGGTCGGCTGACCTCACTGATCGCTAATTGGATACGGGTTGGCTTTTGTCAAGGCAATTTCAATAGTGACAACTGTGCCGCCGGTGGCTTTACGCTCGACTATGGCCCGTTTGGATTTTGTGAGGTGTTTGACCCGTATTTCCAGCCGTGGACGGGGGGTGGTGAGCATTACTGTTTCTTCAACCAACCGGTGGCAGCGGAACGCAACTTCATGAGTTTTTGTGTGGCATTGCAGCCCTTACTGGCCGCACATCCGGAGGCTTTGCAGCAGCTTGATGATATTCAACGTGGTTTTGCAAACGTGATGCAGCGCCAGATGAATGAGATGTGGGCGGCTAAACTGGGGCTTGATACTTTT
>CALHAO010000428.1 GCA_937931765.1 uncultured Thiotrichaceae bacterium | reverse complement strand
GTCGCCCCACACTCTTTTATTCCGGGCTATTTGTCTGTCAGCTATCAGCATCATCGCTGGTTGTGCCACCAATGCAGCGCAAGATAGTGACAAAGCCAACCGTATTGCCGCTGAAAAATATTATGATCAGTATTATGGCACTCCATCCACAGGCCAGAACCGCCAATCCGGCGGCAATACCGCTATGAGCATGAGTGGCAAGTCGAAAGGCATGGTGGTGAATCCTGCTGCGCCTAAAACCTATGTGGTAAAAAAGGGTGACACCCTGTGGGGCATTGCACAAAAATACCTGCATACACCGTCTTATTGGCCCGAAATATGGGATAAGAATCAAGGTATTCGTAACCCACACCTGATTCGCCCCGGCGATACACTGCACTTTGGTTATCATAAAAATGTAGCCCGTGCGCCCAGTAACGCGATGAAACTGGTGCCACGTATCCGGGTTGAACGCAGCGGATATGGCGAGCCGTTAGCTACCTTAGCCCCGTTTCTTGCCTGGCCACGTGTTATGGATGATGCGAGCATAAAGAATGCAGCCTATGTATTAGCCTCGCGTGATGATCACACGCTGATTGCAAAAAATGACCGGATCTATGTTAAAAACCTGAAAAACCCGGTGGCAGGCAGCCGATATGCCGTATACCACCCCAAAAAGCCATTGTATGACCCAAAAACCAAGGCTTTATTGGGGCATCAGGTAGATTATGTAGGGTACGCCAGGATTGACCGTGCTGATAAGTTATCGTCTGCGACCATTCTTGAAGCACAGGATGCCATCCGCAAAGGTGATCGCTTATTGCCCCCTGAAAATCATGAGCAGTCACTACGGGCACCAATCAGCACACCCAGCCACAAAGTGCGTGGCGAAATTGTCTCCCAATACCAGGCTAAATACCTGAGTACCGATTGTATGGTCATCGTAATCAACAAAGGTAAGCGGGATAACATCAAACCCGGACATACGCTGGGCGTCTACAATACTGGCAAAACGGTCACCGACATCAACCGCCCAAAATACGGCACCAAACTCATCAAACACGAGCACCGCACCCAACTGCCACCAGAGAAAGTAGCTGAAGCCATTATTTACAGTGTTAGCGACAAGTTCAGTTATGGTCTGATTGTAAATAGTCAGCGCGAAGTTAAAAACGGCGATAGAATTGGCAATCCGTAACACTCACAAAGGTTAAACCATCTGTGACAGATTATGAAACCGAACTACGCGCCTGTTTACAGGTCTGGCGGGCACCCGGTATTGGTGGAGCCAGCATACAGCGCTTATTGAGTCATTTCGGCTCAGTGAGTGTAGCGCTGGATAGTAGCGACCAGGAACTGACCAAAGCAGGCCTGAAGCCCGCTAAGATTGCCTTGCTACGCGCTACTAAACCGGACGATGTCAATATAGACATTGACTGGCTACAGAGCGGCACTCAACGGCATATTTTACTGCCATCTGACACTAACTATCCGGCAGCGTTAAAAAATACCCAATCGCCACCACCTTTATTGTTTGCGGTGGGCAATACCAGCCTGTTGAATGACCCGCAAATTGCTATGGTGGGTAGCCGTAGTCCGACCACGGGCGGCAAAGATAATGCGCGTGCTTTCGCTAGCCACCTGGCGCAAAGCGGATTATGTATTACCAGCGGTTTGGCACTGGGCATTGATGCTATCAGCCATACTGGCGCACTCGACAGCGACGGCTCTACTATTGCCGTGGTAGCCACCGGCATGGATATTATCTATCCGGCACGTAACCGTAAACTCGCCGAGCGCATAGCCGAACAAGGACTCATTGTTTCGGAATTCCCCATTGGCGTCAGGCCACAAGCACAAAACTTCCCACGCCGCAACCGAATTATCAGCGGCATGTCTGTTGGCACACTGGTGGTGGAGGCAGCACTACGTAGCGGCTCATTGGTCACAGCAAGGCATGCTATGGAACAGGGACGGGAAGTATTTGCCATACCCGGCTCGATTCATAACCCGATGGCGCGTGGTTGCCACCAGTTAATCCGCCAGGGTGCAAAATTAGTCGAAACTGCCACCGATATTCTGGAGGAAATCAGTGCCCAGCTACACATTTTTATAGATCCCCAAAACTCAGACAACCTGCAAAACAAAACTGCAGGCACACAGCCCACTTCATTAAAAACCCCGACAAAAACGGCGAATCGCCCCAGAAAACCGACGGTTTCTTCCCCAATCGCGGCTGAGGAATACAGTCCAGACAGCGATGAGTGCTTAATTCTTGATGTGTTAGGCCATGATCCGGTACCGGTTGACCAGATAGTCCTGAAAACAGGGTTGACCACTGAGGAAGTTTCATCCATGCTGCTGATGATGGAGTTACAGGGCTATATTGCAGCGTGTGGTGGCGGTCACTACATGCGGTTGACCTCAAGAGAATGACCCGATGAAAGAAAATACACTGGATGTACTCTTTTACCTATTTGATAACTATCCTGAAATTGATGAAGATGCGTCTGATGATCGTGAAACACTCGGTCAATACCTGCAAGGTGCTGGTTTTTTATTAAGTGAAGTGCAACGGGCTTTTACCTGGCTGGAAAGCCTGGGTGACGAAGCTGCATCGGTTTTAACGCCTTCACGCTCAACGACGTTTCGTATTTTTTCAGCAGACGAACAACGCTGGATGGATACCGAATGTCAGAGTTACTTGCTATTTCTGGAACAAGCCGGTGTTTTAAATACCGAATCACGCGAGCAGGTTATTGACCGCGTGCTTGAACTGGAAGACGAAGAATTCAATCTCGATAAGCTGAAATGGGTTATTCTGATGGTACTGATTAATCGCCCTGAAGAGGATAATAGCTTCTTCTGGACCGAAGGTTTAACCCTCGACGGGACACAGCCCATCTACCATTAAAAAGACCTTAATTAAAAATCAGCGCTTTACTTTACCGGTATTTTCGGGTTTACAATGCAGTCCCTCCCACCGGAGGAACAAGCACATAATTTTATTAATCTCACTTGAAAAGCGGATTCATGAGCGAAAATCTGGTTATTGTCGAATCACCGGCAAAAGGTAAAACTATTGAGAAATACCTCGGCAAAGGTTACACAGTACTGGCCTCATACGGCCATGTGCGTGACCTGATTCCGAAAGAAGGTGCTGTCGATACTGAGAACGGGTTTGCGATGAAATACGACATCATCGATCGCAACCAACGTCACGTAGACGCGATTGCCAAAGTGCTGAAAAAAGCAGACACTCTCTATCTCGCGACTGACCCGGATCGTGAAGGCGAAGCGATTTCCTGGCATTTATATGAATTACTGAAAGAACGCGGCCTGCTTGAAAATAAAGAAGTTCACCGCGTCGTTTTCCATGAAATCACTAAAAACGCCGTTCAGGCAGCAATTAACACGCCCCGTGAACTGGCGATTGATTTAGTCGATGCCCAGCAAGCACGGCGGGCACTGGATTATCTGGTAGGCTTCAATCTGTCACCGTTATTGTGGCGCAAGATTAAACGTGGTCTTTCTGCTGGTCGGGTACAAAGCCCCGCGCTGCGCATGATTGTCGAACGCGAAATTGAGATTGATAAATTCATCCCCCAGGAATACTGGAGTCTGATTGCTCAAACAGACAAAGACAGCACCGCTTTCAGTGCAAAACTACACACATTAGACAGTAATCGCCTCGACCAGTTTGACATTAATAACGATGAAGGTGCCAACTCAGTTCGTGATCGTTTGTTAAAAGCCGCAGATGGCAAACTGACTGTACAAAAAGTAGAGAAAAAACAGCGCAAACGTAACCCTGCCGCACCGTTCACCACTTCTACACTGCAACAGGAAGCCGTACGTAAATTACGCTTTTCTTCACAGCGTGCCATGCGCACCGCTCAGCAGTTATATGAAGGCATTGATTTAGGCTCCGGCCCGATTGGCCTGATCACCTATATGCGTACTGACTCAGTCACACTCGCTGGCGAAGCAGTTACCGAGTTACGTGAACTGATTGAACAGCGCTATGGTGCCGACAAAGTACCGGAAGCACCGCGTCAGTATAAAAACAAATCCAAAAATGCGCAGGAAGCACATGAAGCGGTACGCCCTACCTCTTGTTTCCACGTGCCTGATGAGATTAAAAGTTATCTCTCAGACGATCAGTACAGACTATATCAACTGATTTGGAAACGTACCGTTGCCTGCCAGATGATTCATGCCACTATTGATACCGTATCAGTCAATCTGGAAGCAGAACCTGGTAGCTTTTTCCGTGCATCCGGCTCGACTATTCGTGATCCCGGCTTTCTGGCAGTGTATGAAGAAGGCATCGATGACAAAAAGAGTGAAAAGGAAAATATTCTGCCGCCGATGACGGAAGGTGACACACTTCCTCTGCATGACATTGAAGCTAATCAGCATTTCACAGAGCCACCACCACGTTTCTCAGAAGCATCA
>CALHAO010000427.1 GCA_937931765.1 uncultured Thiotrichaceae bacterium | reverse complement strand
GGTGAGGAGATGGCCATAAGGCCTGTCATTGCGACACCCGTTCCGACGACTGATGCACTCGGCATAGTTGCTGTGGCCGTTGCTGCGATACTGGCGATGGTGAAAACTGTTGTTCTGACTGCTTGGTTTAATGTAGTGATGTTCATGATCGTTTCCTTTTGGTTGGTGTTTGCTAAGTTGTTTAGCGATGTGTGTAGGTTACTGGCCAGTAGGAAATCAGTCATAATGAAACGGTAAAGGTTTGGTAAGGATTGAGGAAAGTCGTTTACCCCTTTGCCGCAAACAATGAAATTTGGGGTTCTTTTTTGCGTGGCTCCTTCACCGTCTCACAAGTCCATAGCCCTTTTTTCTCTCTGAGTTTTTTTACCTTTTCGGGAAATAGATTATTGATCTGTGATCGATACCCCTCCAGAATTTTTCTTTCTTCGTCTATCACGTCAAATCTTTGTTGGATCACCTCAGATGGCCCTAGCTCACAACCCACCCAGCGACGGTTTTTTAGTTCTGCAGCCATGTAAGTTGTTCCAGAGCCACCAAAGGGATCAAAAACCAGATCACCTTCATCAGAGGCCATCTCAATGATCCGGTCCAGCAGTTTCAAAGATAATTCATTCGACCCCTTCCGCCGCTTGTATTTGGCATGTCGTACAGGTGGAATATCTGTCCATATATCGCTGATATTGACACCTTTAGGGTTCATCTTACTTTTATAACCGCCATAGTCCTTCAGGTCACCTAAACACTTGGGGCACACATCCATAGCAAGGCGGTCAGGATGAAAAACGTTTGGCTTTTCGCCTTTGACGTAATAAAGCAATGAATAATGGGAAGGGTACAAACGATTCTGTATAGGTAAACTGAATTTAATGTCCACACCAATCCAGTTCCGGAAAGTTAACATACCACCTAGAAAATCCGTCAAAGAAGCATTCCACTTTGGCAGGTTCCAGATGAAAAGTGCGCCACCCGGTTTCAAAACACGCACACATTCCCGTATCCATTCCTGGCACCAGTTTAGGTACTTTTCTTCTTTGAGGTTGTCATTTATTTCAGACGGGTATAGCTTTGAAAGATTGAAGGGTGGATCTGCAAAAACCAAATCAATGCTATCACTATCCATGGATTTCAAAAGGCTGTAACAATCGCCTCTGTAAAGCTTTCCCAGATCAGTCTGGAATTCTAAATTGCAGTCATCTAGGGGTGATTCAATGAGTGGTTTATGGTTGTCCAAAATGGGCAACAACTCAGCAGAATACTGTTGTATTGCTTGAATCAGATCTTTATTCAGCCGCCCCATTTTCAAGCGAAGAAGCATTTCAGTGATGCCAGTGGCCGCTTCAATTTTTTCCAGGTCACACCCGGAAGGAATGATGTTTTTTTCGTTGTAGTATTTTAGCTTTGCAGCAGGAATGCCGCACTGTTTCGCAACAGCAGCCAAATTCCCGCCATACCCTTGGGAAACACCTAACGCCTGAAAAAACTGATCTGAATACCCCATGGGGAAACCTCTTATTAACTGGAAAGCAGTGTAACAGACATTAATTGCATTTGCAGACTATAGTCCGTCGACCATAGTCCACAGACCACGGAAAATCCTCATGCCCGAGGATATGTAATGAAACCTGAAGAAGCATTTGGAAAAGTCCTGAAAGACATCAGAAACCAAAAAGGTTTATCTCAAGAGCGCCTGGCATTGAAGTGCAATTTGGACAGAACTTTCATTTCTCTGCTTGAGCGTGGTCAGAGACAACCTTCGCTGACCTCAATTTTGTTAATCTCAAAATCCCTTGGAGTACCTGCAACTGAATTGGTTGAACTCACCGTGGACTTAATTGATGAAAATAATTAGAACCGAAACTTTGTTGAAAAATGGGCGGTTTTTCGACTCAACTGAGTTTCAGCAGCTTACTTTTGAGGTAGAAGCAGCTATTGAACAAGTGGTTTGGCCTTTGGGTGGCAACTCTTTCTCTATCAATCCAACCAAGAAAGGCAATGGCGTCAAACCCATTAAAAATGGTTGTATGGCACATTTAGAACGTTCTGGGTGGATACTTGAAAACCGCCTGAAGATTACATCTGGAATGCGTCCTGGCCCACTTGATGCCACAAAAGACCTTGGCGCCGGGAAATTATTTGCTCTGGAGTGGGAGACTGGAAATATATCTTCATCCCATAGAGCTGTAAACAAGATGGCTCTTGGTATATTGGAAGGTGTTCTGAGTGGCGGGATTCTGATTTTACCCTCACGTAAAATGTACAACTACCTTACTGACAGAGTTGGTAATTATCAGGAAATAGCTCCTTACTTCCCGGTATGGAATAGCCTGAAAATTACAACAGGTTATCTTGGAATCATAGAAATCGAACATGATGCAGAAGATGGGCGATCTCCTTTGATCCCAAAGGGCACAGATGGATGGGCTGAATTTCAACAGCCAAAGAAATAACGGAAAGAGCGCAAATAAAGCCCGCATCTTATAGTGCGGGCTTGCATATATGAAGTGATTAGGCAGCTACCCTTTAGCCGTTACATGCTGTGGCACGAACAGTGCAGCGTTGAAATCCACTCTGACCGCCAGAGCCTTTTACAGCCTCACAGTTCAGGAAGCGTACGTTTCGCGCATCATCAAAGTCTGCAAAATTACGACCAAACCGATCTTTAACTTCGCTTTTCCAGTTCCGGATTGCACGACGTTTTGCGCGGCGGATACCCGCTTTATTAGAGAAAGCCTTTGCGGTACCTTTACCAACAGCGACGCCTTTACACTGTGCTGCCATCGCGGGTGAGGAGATGGCCATAAGGCCTGTCATTGCGACACCCGTTCCGACGACTGATGCACTCGGCATAGTTGCTGTGGCCGTTGCTGCGATACTGGCGATGGTGAAAACTGTCGTTCTAACTGCTTGGTTTAATTTAGAGATGTTCATGATCGTTTCCTGTTGGTTGTTTGTGGTTGCTAAGTTGTTTAGCGATGTGTGTAGGTTACTGGTCAGCAGGAAATCAGTCATAAGGAAGTGGTAAAGGTTTGGTAAGGGTTGAGGAAAGTGCATGTGATTCATATTCGTTTGATTTGTCAATCAATCTGCCCAACAACAGCAATTCAGTGTCACGCCTTTCTCCAAGCATTGTATTTGATTTAGGCACAGCCTAACCTGCCGTAGTGACCCTCAGCATCAGCCTATTCTTTTTTTCAATGCTTGTTCGTTTCACCTCCTATCGGTTTGTCAGGTTAATCCCGTATTACGGAGCGGGCGTCTCCGCTGGCTCAGGTAACCAGCCGCCATTGAATCGGCGTCTCATCAATAAGTCGCAATAATTTACGTTTCACTTTCCGCCATTGCATAGCCCCCACAAGATCATCCCACAACGCTTTCACCGTGGGATGATTAGTCCCTGTCAGGTAGGTCGCGACAAAGGTTTGCCGTTTCAACATTAATTGATGAATCAGGTGGGCCATTTGCATGAACTGATAATAATTCTTCAACGCACGATAACTTTTTCGCGCCCACTTATGCTCCATGCCATAGCCACCGTTCTTCAGGGTATTGAAGCCTTCGTTCTCAATCTTCCATCTCAGGCGGGCGGTCTGACTGGTGGCGACTACATTGGCCTGAGTCACGGGCAAATTGGTGATATGAACAAAATACGCCTGTTTCTTTTCTTCGATGACGGTGCCATCCGGCTGTTTCTTTTGCCGGGTTGTGGTTTCACAACAGCTCACCCAATGCAGCGTATAACCCTGGTAATCCAGATCAGTCACCCATTCATAATCACTACGAATCGTGGTAGCGCCCGCCTTGCCTGGTTGATAGCGGGTATGCGTCTGCTGCTGCCCTGACTGTAAAGGTTTGAGCGCGTTGATTTCCTGCCAGATGGTGGGCAGATTGCCGTCTTTGAAGGTGGCGGAAAAAGCCCAGCCAGCAGTCTGACAAGTCTGGAAGAAGCCTTCGTAGGGGTACAAACCATCGGCCAGAATGAGAATCGGTAAGCGGGGAAATGCCTGATGCAGCCGGGTGGCCAGCCGTTGAAAGGCTTTACGCTCACAGTCCTGCTTGTCGTAGTCACCCCCTTCAGGGTTTTCTATCCACACCGTGGCTACCGACACAGAGAAGCCATTGGGTGTGACTAAACGGGCATCCAGCACTTGATGCGAATACGTCACCTTGCCCTTTTTTGACGTCTTGTGCAGACATTGTTCACAGTGGTGATGGTCAAAACTCGACACACCGCTGCCATCAATGGCAATCCGGTACCACTGGTCCCGGTAGCGCTCAGAACGAAAAACTTTGCGGTTCAGTAAGGCACGCACCATATCCTGCTTCAGTCTCTCCACCTGATCTTCATTGAGACGGCTGATCACCGCATTCACTGAATCGCCGTGTGGCATTGCGAAGCCAAATAACTTTTTATAATTATCCTGAAACTGCTGTTTCTTCCGTTTCTGATTCCATTGATTGCGCGAACCCAGCTTGAACAGAAACAGCGCCAGGCAAGCCGTCAGGTGCGCCGCCAATTCATAGTCGGAGGCTTTTTCGCGCACCTCATCAATGGCACGCATCTGTGTCAACAGGGCGGGAAAGTGGTGACGAATTGTCGTGTGCATTTCATAGAGCAACGCCGTGTCTGAGCGCTTTTGTTCAACGATCAGCTGTTTACGCTTCTTCGACTGACGCCGTTGGTGGGAACAGTTTTTTCTACGTTGCTGACGCGTATTTACGGTAGGATGGGCTGTGGGCTGTTTTTCATGAACGATCTCTCATTGAGGGGTAATGGTGGCTAAACCAGAAAAATAGCCCACTTTGCCTTAAAAATAGCCGGAAGAATAATTTTTTATTACAGCGTTCAGGGGCGGACTGGCTTAGATCTCAGAATGGCTCTGAATCGCTGTGGCGTTATCTGGAAAAGCATACTGATCGGCAGTTACTCGATTTCTTCCATGTCACTGAGTATCTGGCGAAAGTGGCCTACGCAGCCTATCCCGGAAAAACGGATAAACCCAAGCGCACCCTTTGGCTGGATGAGCGTTGCAAACAGCTCAAGCACCAGCCGGACACCGTTGAA
>CALHAO010000426.1 GCA_937931765.1 uncultured Thiotrichaceae bacterium | reverse complement strand
GCTCCGTCAAAGCTTTATCAGGTAATAGAAATAATGCTCTCAGCTGATCTGCAGCAGCAGATTATTCAACAATTAGGTCAACAAACCAGCGCCAAAGATTGGATGATTACCGGCCCGGTGATTGAAGCGCGTGAATGTATTCTGTACAAGGCATCCAGTGCGACTTACCCGCATGCGCTTGCCATAAAAGTCTACCGGGATCAGAAAAAACGTAAAAAAAATGCCATGCCGCAATATGCTGCGCTGGAACGTTTTGCGCCCTTATTAAACGCGGATGATAGCGAGTATCGTGTCCCGGTGGCTTATGGCAGTTTTCCGGAACAACGGACATTTCTTATGGAGTGGGTGGATGCACCTACACTCCAGCATCGTTTATGGCGTTATTTTTATAATAAAGGGCGACAGCAAAATGACATGAAGCGAACTATGGGCTGGCTTAAGCGTTTCCATCAACATGGAGGTGTGCATCTTCAGCTTGTTAATACCAAACGGTATGTTAATTTTCTACAGGGCACTAAGGATAAACGTGACACTTCAGTGTTAGATAGTAACTCCACATTTCAGATTGGCATGAAGTGTTTTTTTTCTCTCGCTGTTGAGTTTAATAATATGTGTGTTGATCACGCAATTGCACATGGTGATTTTTCACCACAAAATATACTAATTTCAGATCACAAGATAACAGGCATTGATATATCAGCTGTAGCAAGAGCTCCTGTGGTTGATGATATTTGCTTTATGCTGGGAGCTATATCTATAGGTTATCCAAATATGTTGACACGTAGTGATATGAAACACTCTCCTGGCACATGGCCACTTTTAAGGGTCATTTTGGATGCCTATGGTTACCCCACAACTAAAGATCAAAGATATTTGCTATTTGTATTTTTATATCAGTTGCTACGACGCTGGATGGTTATTGTGCATAGAAATAGTTATACCCGGGCTTCCAAGCTGGATCGTCTGCGCCTTAGAAACTTAGAGATTATAGTGGCAGGGGTGTGCCGGACGTTAGACAAGACCTGTCACCAGAATGGCAACAGGTCTTAGTGTGGCTGGTTAGTTCGTCGAAACTTCAAGCTGCTCCGAATCCTGTTGGGCGCGGATGAGGCTGATATAACCTAAACCTGCTAAAGCGCAATAAGGACTAACTGAGCCATGAAGCTCTGGGATACCTAAGCCTGCACCTTGAAAGGCTGCCATTGCACCCGCAAACGGGCCGACAGGTGTATCAGTCAGGTCAAGATTAGTGACCAATCCAGCAGTTACTAGATCAGCCCAGTATTCTGCCATCAGGTCTGAATTGCGGTGGAATACTACCGGATCTGTTCCGGCACCACACATCAGTACAGGCGCTTTTGGTTGCCAGTTACGTAAGTCTGCTTTTTGGACTTCAGCTCTTATTTTATAGACAGGGTTAGTTGGGTTAGCCTGTATATCTGCCAGGTAGTTAGCACGAAGTGCGTCAGAAAGTAAGTGATCACCTCCAAAACCCAGAGCATTGACAGGGTTTGCATCCGCCGGTGGTGCTCCACTCCAGATTGCACTTGGAGGCAATGCTGTACTCGCGAAGCCGCCGATAGCCGGTAAAGCAGTCTCCGCTATGCCAGCGTAAGCTTCAGCATACAGTTCACGAGGATCATCATAAATATCAGCACCTTTATCCAATGAAGTCCAATAGAGGGGAATTAAAGCAGGTGCGTAGAGATTCACATATCCTGCGGCAATCGTATCGATATAGTCCAACATGGCATAAGGGCCGGATATATTCACTGAAGCAGTGACTTTTTCGCCACTGGCCTCTAGCGCCTGATGCGTCGCCATCGAAGCGTAAGCGCCTGCAGATACGCCGGAAACAAACAGTTCAGACGATAAATTAGCACCCAATATGTCGGCATGCTCACGGACATGATCCAGGGCATGCATCATTTCTGCTGATTGCTGTTTCCTGTCAATATAGGGGTGGTAAGACAAGGAGGAGTCAGCATATCCGGCAAAATTCGGAGCGATCACCGCATAACCCTGAGCGGCATAAGTCGCCAACAAAAGCCCTGCTTCATTGGCCGCCGCATTAGTCGGGTCGCCAATAAACTGTGATAAATCATAGTTCTTTTCATCTGCAGTACCATGCGCATGCAGCACGACAGGAAGCGCACCGGAGCACCTCGGGTCATCGCCATGCGGCAACATGAATACACCACTGGAGGTGGCTGCCTCGCCTGCACTGCCGACTGTATCGTAAGCCATGCGATGTATTTTTACATCACAAGGTTCGTCGCCGATATTAGTCGCGCCAGTATTGGCAAACAATGTATTTGCATCAGGGTTCTGGCGAATAATGCCGTAAACAGTCGCGTTGACATTAGCTAGCTGCTTAGGGGCTGCGGCAATATCACTCACATCGTCATCTTCATGACAAGCCTGTAGTGTAAAAGCCACGCACGAAAGTAACGACAGCATTTTGATTTGTTGTAGCATTAATTGCTCCTCCTTGGTTATAAGATCATCATTACACAAAAAAAAATTCATTGCTAATGGTGATTAATATCGTTAATTTAGCTTACGAATTGGACAGGAGAGTTTATTAAATGGGCGACAATCAACGATTTATCAAGCCGTTATGTGCAGCAATTTTGCTGGCAACCGGTTCCGTACAAGCGGGCGGTTTTGGTGTGACGATGCAAAGTGCTACTGGTGGCGGAAATGCTGCGACTGGTCATGCGATGGCTGAAGATGCATCTGCCATGTGGTACAACCCGGCGTTATTGCATTCAATGCAAGGTCGGCAAGCCAATGTGGGTGCATCGCTACTCAGTACGGATATAACGCTGGAAAATGCAGGCAGTAGCATACCTACAGCGGCGGCAGGCTTCCCTGTTATTGGTGAGAATATGGCTGAGCCGGGTGGCCTGTCTGTTACGCCCAGTGCTTTTTACCGTGGTGGTGACGTCTCCGATAAACTGGTTTATGGACTCGGGATCAGTGTTCCATTCGGTGTTAGTACTGAGTACGAAGACGATAGCTTTGCGCGGTATGAAGCCACTGAATCATCACTCAAAACACTTAATATTAACCCGGCTATCGCCTGGAAGGTGAATGAGCAATTTGATGTAGGTGCGGGCATTAATATTCAGGTGGGGCAGGCGGTGCTGGCTAAATCGGTTGATGCATTCCTCGTATGCCAGCGCTTTGCATCATTAGGTGCAATTACTCCCGCCACTTGTGGCGCTTTGGGCTTAACGTCTGCATCGAATGCGGCGACTGATAGTTCGGTATCCATTGAGGCCACGACTATTGGTTATGGGGCTAACATCGGTGCAGCCTATCGACCAAGTGATAAAACTACCTTGTCTTTAGGCTTACGCTCTGCGGTTGACCTTGACTTTGAAGGCGATGCTGATTTCACACATGGCGCTGGTTTGTCGGCTTTGGGTGATGCCGCGCTGACTGCTGGTGGGTTGGCTGATCAGGATGCTGAGACCAAGTTAAAAATGCCAGCCTCGGCTTCATTCGCTGCTGCGCACCAAGTGAGTGATAAGTTAACTGTTCACGGTGATGTGACCTGGACGCAATGGTCTTCGGTTCCTGAAATCAGAATTACATTCCCGGATTCAACTGCAGATGATTCGATCACTGATTTGCAGTGGGAAGATACGGTACGTGTTGGCGTTGGAGCAACGTATCAGTTTAATGACAGAATGAAGTTTCGTGCGGGTATTGCCCATGATCCGACACCTACACCGGATGCAGAGCACCGTACACCACGTGCGCCACGTTCTGATACGTTGTGGTTTTCAGCCGGTATGTCATATAAGTTAAACAAACAGATGGATTTTGATGCGGGCTTATCACTCATCCATCCTCAGGATACAGTGGTTAACTATACGGCACCGGGCGCTTCAGATTATACAACCCGTGCAAGCGTTGAGACCGATGCTATCGGGGCTTCAGTCTCGCTGAACTATCGGTTCTAAGCAATTTAGCTAGCTTGACGTAAAAAGGCACCCACTGTGCGATAACAGTGGGTGCCTTGTTGTTTTGACTGAGCGATTGTCAGACCACAGGGTTACGGTAAGTATTCACCCGGTTCTGCCAGCCACGTAACCAACGTGCTTCATTGCGTTTGGGGTCAGAATTGCGTACCCGGCGGTTTAATACCCGCATTGCAGCATCAGCAAATTCATGTAACGATTGTCGTCCCGGTTGGCTAGGGCGCATTTCTTCCAGCACCTGACGCAATCCCCAGCTTTTACCTTTATAACCACCATTACCTAAACCTTCACCTTTGAAATTGACATAGTCAATCAGGGCGTACCAGCCACCCGGTGTATTGGCGACGGCGTTCAGGTTACGTGCCACATTCTGCCGTGAGTGTGAGGCTGAAGCTTTTACCAGTTTTGGCATAGCCCGGCGGGTACGGTTAACAATGTATTCCGCTTGAATTTCACGGGTGTTATAGAGGATTTGTTGTAACTGTTTTACCCGTGGTGAGTGCTGGTCACGCAAGAATTCACTGCGACTTCTCCACGGAGCACCCGAACGGCGCGCCTGTTGCAGCCACGGCGGTAACTGCACGCCTTTACTGGCCATGTGATCCAATAATCCTGGGAAGGTGTTACCAAAACGTTGCCTACGATTGCTGGGATACCAGGTGAAATGGCCGATGCCCATCGCCGCAAAATCTTCACCAACATTCCAATGCACCAGACGATTCATATTGCCACCACCTTCATTGACAAAGATTTGCTGGCCAATAGCGCGTAATTCAGCTTGTGACAGCGTTGGCATGCCGCCACTGCTTTTCGGAGCAGTGGCCCGGCGCGGCGTATGTGTATAAGACGGAATATGCGGGCGACTGGAAGCTTGTGGAATGAACCGGGCTGCGGGTGCATAACCGACATGCTGTGCTTGTGCCGGGTGATGTATTTGTACCCTCGGTTGGCGCTGTGGCTGCATGCGGTTGTAATTCAAATCCAATGCTTTGGCAACCTGTTGCCGGGGTTGCTGAGCGGCTGAACGGACTTGTTGGGAATGAGGTGCTGTTAATAATGCATCGGCTTCAGGGATAGTGGAAGCGGTGGTGTTAACTGCTTGTGGGTTATGGCTACAGGCGGAAAGCCCCCAGGTTGCTAACGCAGCCAGGCTAATTAGATTCTTTGTTTTCATTTTACTACCATCATTGTTTTTATTTTTTGGAGTATGGTTGTAGCAACCTGTGAATATATGCATTTCATAGGTTATCGACCATTTTTGCCGACGAACTGTGATGGATAGACAATGCCTGAGACTCCCTTCATTGATTGTTGTATTGACGCGTAACTACTCCCTTACCTATAGATTGCAAAATAAGCACTGAATCCTGGCTGACTATGGGGGAATTATGCCACCGGATAGTCAAAGATAATTCTTTTCCACCTGCGTCCGGGTGATGACACCGTAAATACTGACCCCACCCTCCCGGTGAAGATAGAGTGCCTCCGCACCCTGGCTATTGAGTTGATCCAGGCCTTCCTGCAGGCTGGCGCGTACTGATAGCGCAGCCAGTTGCAAACGATGTCCGGGAATTTCGCTGAGAATAATAGTTTCAACATCTGCGTGTGTCTCAATGAATCCCTGTAAATCCAGTGCCCTCACCATCTTTTGAGGTTTGTTATCGTCATCAGTAATGACCAGCCATTGTACATCCCTGTTTAGTAAGTTGTTTGCTAAATCTATCGGTAATTCATTTTTGCATAATACAAAACTACGGGTCATTACACTGGCCGCACCAATCATGCGCAAACGCTGCATGACCGGGCTGCTGGCATGATCCAGCCCCCGCGCCCGTAACAGACTGATGAACAGCGAGTCATAACGAAAAATAACTTTATTGGTCAGGCTGGCAGAAACAATGGCCAACATAGCAGGCAGAATAATATCGGTGGTGCCAGATAACTCCATGACAGCAGTGAGTCCGGCCAGTGGTGCCTGTAAGCTGGCAGCAAACATCGCGCCCATGCCCAGTAGTGGGTAGAGTTTTGGCTCATTAGGAATAAAAAACCCGATATTCATCGAGTAGGCCAGTGTCACCAGTACACCGCCCGCTAAGCCACCGATAAACATCAGCGGGCCGATAACGCCACCGGGCACACCCAGCCCGATGCAGCACAGCGTCGCCAGTAATTTTGCCACCAAAATAACAGCCATGATTTCCATGCCCAATTGGGCATTTAATACCTGACCAATGGTGTCATAACCGATGCCCATAGTTTGTGGCATCCACCATGCTATACAACCCATCAGCAGGCCCGCCAGAATAAAGCGTTTCCACGGTGGTGTGTTGGCGCTGAGCTTGGTCAGTTGGATTAACAGAAAGTTAAACAGCGCGGATAAGACGCCAATACT
>CALHAO010000425.1 GCA_937931765.1 uncultured Thiotrichaceae bacterium | reverse complement strand
TGATTGGTACGCGGCAGGAACGCTGGATTCTAATAGGCACTGCACCGGGTGAATATACCTTACCTGCACTCAATGTGGAGTGGTGGAATCTGGCTGCTGAAAAAGCAGAATCGGCTTTTGCTGAGGCCCGGAAAATCACGGTTACGGGTGAGATCAGTGCAGCCACTGAGGCTGAACTAAATGCTAAAGCGGGCGTGCCGGAGGATACCGGGCTGGTCGGACAAGCGGGTAAGGAATCTGAAGAGGCGATAACGCCAGCACAAGAGTTATTAGCCGGACAGGATGATCAGGCTACAGCATCGGATAAAGAAAAATCTCACTGGTTATGGCTGTTTGCTATTGGCCTGCTGTTACTGATTCTGTTGGGTATTCTTTATAAGCGCCGGGCTAATGAAAAATTGTCTGCTAGCGACCAGCGATTTCAGGCACCTAAAGTTAATTATTATGACCAGTTGGAACGTGCCTGCCGGAGTAATGATGCCCAAAAAGCCTATGATTCTCTGATTGGTTGGGTGCGGGAAGATCTGCAATTATCGCCACCGACGCTGGCACAATTACGTCAGGAAGTGAAAATGTCATTCCGGCAGTCAATAGATGAATTGAGTATGGTGTTGTATGCCAAACAGACAGGAGAATGGCGGGGTGCTGAAATGTGGCAGGAAGTACAGGGGTTTTACAGCGACCAGCAGGCAGCGAAGAAAAAGGTGATGAACGATTTATTAAGTTTGCATCCGGACTAAAAAAAGCCGGATAAAAATCCGGCTTTCTTGTTCTTCAGTATATCCAGATTACATATTCGGATAATTAGGCCCGTCACCACCTTGTGGTGTTACCCAGTTAATATTCTGAGTCGGGTCTTTAATATCACAGGTCTTACAGTGCACACAGTTCTGCGCATTGATCTGTAGGCGTTGACTACCATCTTTCTTGTTCTCATCGGCCACGTATTCATACACGCCAGCTGGACAAAAACGTGCTTCCGGCCCATCGTATTTAGCCAGATTGATAGCCACTGGAACAGAGTCATCTTTCAACGTCAGATGAATCGGCTGATCTTCTTCGTGATTAGTGCTCGACAGAAACACCGAAGATAGCTTATCAAAGGTCAACACGCCATCCGGTTTCGGATAGTCAATTTTTGTCGCCTGATCCTTAGTCAACAAGGTTTCATGGTCAGCATGTGCATGTTTCAATGTCCACGGTGCTTTACCACGGAATAGGATCTGATCAATGCCGGTATACAATGTACCCAGCCACAAACCCCACTTAAACGAAGGTCGCACATTACGCGCAGCATCCAGTTCAGTACGTACCCATGAATGATGGAATCTATTGGTATATTCAACCAGTTCCACGACATCAAAGTTACTTTGGATAGCCTCAAAAGCTGCTTCAGCTGCCAGCATGCCAGACTTCATGGCAGTGTGTGTGCCTTTAATCTTCGGCATATTTAGCGTACCAGCTTCACAACCAACCATTACGCCACCGGGAAAGGTCAGCTTAGGTAAACACTGAATACCGCCTTCATTCAATGCCCGTGCACCATAAGAAATACGTCGGGCACCTTCAAAAGTGTCACGAATTTTCGGATGAGTCTTATAGCGCTGGAATTCTTCAAACGGACTCAGATAAGGGTTCTTGTAATCCAGACCCACTACAAAACCAACTGCGACTTGATTATCTTCCAGATGATAGAGGAATGAACCACCGTAAGTATCTGTCGATAAAGGCCAGCCAGCCGTGTGTACCACTAAACCGGGCTGATGATTTTCCGGTTTAACTTCCCACAATTCTTTAATACCGATACCGTAGGTCTGCGTCTGTGAATCTGCTTCCAGATTAAAGCGTTCTTTCAGCTCTTTACCCAGATGACCACGACAACCTTCAGCAAAGAAAGTCTGTTTGGCGTGCAACTCCATACCCGGTTCAAATTGCGGGCCGTGCGTACCATCGCGCTGCACACCCATATCACCGGTCTGAACACCTTTGACGCTACCATCTTCGTTATACAAGACATTAGCGGCAGTAAAGCCGGGATATACATCGACACCGAGTTCTTCAGCCTGTTCACCCAACCAGCGGCAGAAATTGCCCAGGCTAATAATGTAATTGCCTTCGTTATGCATCGCCGGAGGCAGGAAGGCATTCGGTGTTTTCAGTGAACCTGTTTCACTCAGGAACATAATCTCTTCAGAACTGACTGGTGTATTTAAAGGCGCACCTTTCTCTTGCCAGTCCGGAATTAATTCGTTCAGTGCTGTCGGCTCAAGAATTGCGCCGGACAGAATATGTGCACCAATCTCGGAGCCTTTCTCTACTAAGCAGACAGTAATTTCCTGCTCATTCTCATTAGCCAGTTGCATCAGGCGAATAGCTGCACTCAAGCCGGAGGGGCCACCGCCGACAATCAATACATCAAATTCCATTACATCGCGTTCGATTTCTTCCACATCTTACTCCAACGCCGCAGTCATCTCAGGCACAGCATCAAACAAATCTGCCACCAGACCATAATCAGCTACCTGGAAAATCGGTGCATCTTCATCTTTATTGATAGCCACAATGACCTTAGAATCTTTCATGCCCGCCAGATGCTGGATCGCACCGGAAATACCGACAGCGATGTACAGTTGTGGCGCAACGATTTTACCAGTCTGACCAACCTGCTGATCATTCGGTGCAAAGCCCGCATCAACCGCAGCACGTGAAGCACCCACCGCAGCACCCAGTTTATCAGCCAGCGCTTCAATCAGTTTGAAGTCTTCTTCAGAACCAACACCACGACCACCGGATACAATGACACTTGAAGATGTCAGTTCAGGCCGATCACTTTTCTGTACTTCATTGCTAACCCATGCCACCGGCGTATCACAAGCTACCGCCGCGATTTCCTCAATTGCAGCACTACCACCGTCTGCCGCATTATCAAAGCTGGCAGTACGGATAGTCATCACTTTTTTTGCATCAGCAGTAGTCACTGTCTGAATCGCGTTACCCGCATAGATAGGGCGCACAAACTCATCAGCACCTTTAATTTCCATGACTTCGGAAATCACCATCACATCCAGCAGTGCAGCAACACGTGGTGCAATGTTCTTACCTGAAGTGGTCGCCGGAAAAACGATGTGCTCATACTTATCAGCCAGGCTGACAATCAATGCCGCCATTGGCTCAGCAATAGCGTATTCATAGGATGCATCATTAGCACACAGTACTTTAGCTACACCTTGCAGGGCAGCCAGCTCAGAAGCCGCATCACCACAACCGGAAGAGGCGCATAACACATCAACGTCACCCAGTTGAACGGCAGCTGTCAGTGCTTTCGCCGTAGAATCTTTGTTTAATTGTCCTTCCAGGACTTCAGCAATCAGTAATACGCTCATGACAGTACTCCTGCTTCATTTTTCAATTTATCCATTAACTCAGTCACCGATTCAACCTTAATACCGGCAGCACGTGCTGGTGGTTCAACCACTGAAGTAATGGTCAGGCGAGGTGATACATCAACGCCGTAATCTTCCGGTGTTTTAATATCCATCGGCTTCTTCTTTGCCTTCATGATATTCGGCAACTTCACATAACGTGGCTCATTCAAACGCAAATCAGCAGTGATAACCGCAGGCAGTTTCGCCGTGATATTCTGCAAACCGGCATCCACTTCACGGGTTACATTCAAGGTATCGCCATCAACGGTGATTTTTGAAGCGTAAGTCACTTGTGACCAGCCCAGCAGCGCAGACAGCATCTGCCCGGTCGCATTCATATCATTATCGATAGCCTGCTTACCCAGAATGACCATGCCCGGTGCTTCTTCTTCAGTGACTTTAGCCAGCAGCTTAGCAACCGCCAGTGGCTCAATGTCTGTATCAACCGTATCAGCGGCTTTAATCAGAATCGCCCGGTCAGCACCCATTGCCAGTGCAGTACGCAAGGTTTCCTGTGACTTTTCAACACCGATAGATACCACCACAATTTCAGAGGCCGTTCCGGCTTCTTTCATACGGATTGCCTCTTCAACAGCAATCTCATCGAAAGGGTTAATCGACATTTTGACATTATTCAATTCAACGCCGGACTGATCGCTTTTTACACGCGCCTTTACGCTGTAGTCGATCACCCGCTTGACTGGAACGAGTATCTTCATGGTAATTCCTTTGGTTAAAAATCATGATTTTAGCTTGTCCACATGGTATACGCATACGTTACCGTATGGAAGTGTAGGACAACGCATTTAATGTAAATCCAGCGTAAAAATACCCACTGGATTATGTGTGTTTTCTAGTACAACGGAGTGAGCGGGTCAGGCTATCTAAAGCATGAGGTGGCTCCCCGGAGGAGTAGGAGCCACCCAGCCTAACTTAAACCCGATAATGTGTTTTATCAGGTCAACTCAGTTTCCGGTGTATCCTTAGTCTCAATGGCTTCCGGTTTTTTCAACAGATTAGGACGCTCAATCAGGAAGTACAACACTACTCCTATCGCGACCGCAAAAATCGTTGATTTCGGGTCAGGCATCGCTAAGGTCACCGCAACAATACCTGCCACACCGCGCTCAACGGATGTTTTTAGTTGTTCCATGCCGACCATGATGCAGATATAAGCCGTCAGGATTAGCGTTAGCGACAAGGCAATCGGCAATACCGGTTTAAACAGCGATACCAGCGGCAGGATAAACAAGGCAATCAAGCCAGCCACCCAGAACGTGCCACCACCACTGTAGATTGAGTCCATCGACTTACGACCCAGCGCATAACGCTCAGCTACTGTAGCGTGTGCCGCTGTCCACAATGGCCCGGCCAGACCCGGCCACGGAGCCAGTAAAGCATGAGCGAAATTACGGATCGCGGTGACTAAATGAACACGATCCACGTTCATTTCAATTTTTTCATCGGGGCGTAAATGGTCAATGCGTTTAACCAGCGTAAAACCAATAACGATGTCGCCGAAGGCAATAACATAAGCAATAATCGCTGTCGGAATCGCAATCAGATAAGTATCCCAGTTGGGCAGGCCAATATTAAAAATCAGGAATTCAGGGATCAGTGAAAAGTCCGGTTGCGTGATGCCCCATTGAATATCCGGCAATGGATATTCAGCGACTGCCCAACCAATTAGCATTGCCATAATCATACCCGGCACCATGCCGAAACTGGCAATCTTCCGTGCAATCGGATGAGTCAGCGTCATGTTTTTGAATGACAGGGAAAACAATAGGTAAGCAGAAATAATAGCGCCCAGAATCAGCGAGATCGGTGTGCCATCAATGCGCCCGCCTATTTTCAATTCACCCATTAATGCCGCGATACCTGCGCCAATAATAATTCCGGACTTCAATGAGTTGGGAATAATCTCTACCAGTTTGGAGCCGAGCCGGGTGATGCCTAAGATAAAGAATATCAGTGCCACCTCCAACTGCAGGACAAACAAAGCCTGAATAGCTTCCGGGCCGGGTTCAAAACCGTTCAGATAAACCAGCACCACCGGAATTGCCGGAGTAATCCATCCCGGCACCAGCGGCACACCTAATAAGGCGGGCAGGGTGTACAGCAACCCGGCAATAAACGTGAAGGCCAGTGCGGCCTCGTAAGGGATGCCAAGATTCTTTTCCAGTAACGGGATCATCGCCAGACCGACGACGAACATAATCGTGCCCTGTAACATTTCCGCTGCTTCCCAACGGTAATGAATGAAGGGTAAGCGAATTTGAAACGGCCCCAGCGGCCAGAAAGGCTGTTCTTCACCTTCTTTGCGTTTTATAAGTTGCATGTACTACTATCCTTGGTTAGTAAAGTGTAAAAAAAACTGCATTAAATGACAGGCTCAGAACTGTCTCAGAATTGATCTTCCGGCATCGCCATCATGCTCTCGCTACCTGCTTTGACGGTGGCCAGACAAGCACGGGTACGCGGCAGAAAATGCTGGCAATAAAACTGTGCAGTTATTAATTTGGCCTGTAGGAATTCTTTATCGCCTTCTCCGGTATCCAGCATCGCCAGCGCTTGCACTGCGCTTTTGGCCATCAGCCAGCCACCACACAGATAACCAAACAACATCAGGAAATTAACACTGGCGGCTCCGGCGTTATGTGCATTGTCAGCTGCATGTGCCAGTACCCACTGTGCTGCCTCGCGACCATCAGCCACCGCTTGTGTATAGTTTTCACAAAGGTTAGGCGGAGTGCCGTTAACAGTGTTCAGCTCATCGACGACCAGATCCATATCCTGTAACAGCAGATTAAGTGCTGCGCCTTTATCGAACAGTGTCTTGCGGCCAATAAAGTCCAGCGCCTGAATCCCCGTTGTGCCTTCATAAATAGTCAGAATACGCGCATCGCGATAATGCTGTGCCGCGCCGGATTCCTCGACATAGCCCATACCACCCCAGACCTGAATATTCAGTGAGGTCAGCTCTTGTGCCATTTCGGTCAGCCAGCCTTTGACAATCGGCGTATACAATTCACCCCGCGCTTTGTGCTGTGCTTTACTGGCCGGATCACTGGTGTAATTGGCGTAATCAACTTCAGCTGCCGCTGTCAGTGCCAACGCTCGCATGGCTTCGGTGCCGGATTTCAGTAGCATCAGCATGCGTCGCACGTCCGGAAACTCAATAATCGGCATGCGTGAATCATCACGGCGTGTGCCTTGCAAGCGCTCTTTGGCATATTGCCGGGCTTGCTGATAGGCACGTTCGGAAATGGACAGGCCCTGTAAACCCACCGTCTGCCGTGCATGATTCATCATCGTAAACATGCAGGCTAAGCCCTTGTTTTCTTCACCGATGCGATAAGCCACCGCATCTTTGAATTCCATCACGCAGGTTGGGCTACCGTGAATACCCAGCTTGTGTTCCAGCGACAGGCATTCCACGGTATTACGTTCACCCGGATTACCGGCTTCATCCAACAGGAATTTAGGTGCCAGGAATAAGGAGATACCTTTCACGCCCGCTGGGGCATCCGGCAGTCGCGCCAATACCAGATGGACGATATTGTCAGTCATCTGGTGGTCGCCCCAAGTACTGAAAATTTTCTGTCCGGTTAACCGATAATGGTCACCTTCCGGTACAGCACGGGTTTTAACACCTGCCAGATCCGAACAGGCATCTGCTTCGGTCAGGTTCATAGTGCCTGTCCATTCGCCGCTGGCCATTTTGGGCAGATAGGTCTGCTGCAATTCCGGGCTGGCATGATGTGCAATGCTTTCCATCGCTCCCTGACTCAGCATCGGACACAAGGCAAAAGCCATATTGGCCGAATGCCAGATT
>CALHAO010000424.1 GCA_937931765.1 uncultured Thiotrichaceae bacterium | reverse complement strand
CAGTCCTATTAATTTTCCACATCACCTGCATAGAGAAATTAGCTGAATAATGCTAACGTCCTGATTTATTTGTTTATGGGTGATTAGTGTGTCCGACATCGTAAAAACATACCTGAGTCCACAGGATCTGATGGACAGCTCTTTATTACTGGCGCAGAAAATCTTTGAAAGCGGATTTAAGCCGGACTTTATCGTGGCTATCTGGCGTGGTGGCACGCCGGTCGGTATCGCCATTCAGGAATTTTACGAATACCTCAACTTCAGCACCGACCACATTGCCATACGCACCTCGTACTACAGTGGCTTGAATAAAGTCCGTGACAAAGTCCGCGTACACGGACTGGAATACCTGACTAAAAATATTAATGCGGAAGACTCGCTGTTGATCGTTGATGATGTCTTTGATACCGGCAACAGCGTCAAAGCTGCACTGGACAGAATAAAAGAACGTTCACGGAAAAATACCCCGCACGACATCCGCATCGCCACGCCCTACTACAAACCCAGTAAAAACCAGACGGACATTACTCCCGATTATTATGTGTATGAAACAGATGAGTGGCTGGTGTTTCCGCATGAGTTAAAAGGTCTGACGCGAGAGGAAATCCGCCAGCACAAACCCAGTATTGTCAGTGAATGGATCGATAAACACATCGATGACATTCCGAAAGACAATCTGTAATAAGCTTTATAACGTTCATAAACTGGCTGTCCTTGCAACAGCCAGTTACGGCAGGTAAAGCACTACTACGCAGTAGTTTCCTGCTCGACCAATTCTGTAAACGCCACCGTTAAACGCTGATAAGCATCACCAGGACAATTGGCCATTTTGCGCCCGTCAATCTCACGCACCGGGATTAACTTAGCACCGGTTCCGGTCAGAAAACACTCATCAGCAATGTACAAATCATACGGTGTCAGAATCGCCTCACGCGCCGGAATGCCTATTTCCTCTGCCAGCTCCAACACCGTGGCACGGGTTATTCCAGCCAATGCACCTTCTGTCGCTGGTGGCGTCAGCAATTCCCCATCCTGCATCACAAATAAATTATCTGCCGTACCCTCTGCCACATTACCGCGATCATTGAGCAAGATACCCTCTTCCACTCCGGCAAAGTTCGCTTCCATCCGCGCCATAATCGCATTCAGATAATTCAGGCTTTTGATACGCGAATCCAGACGATCTGGTGGCATGCGGCGGGTTGAAGTAATAATCGCCCGCACACCTTTACTACGCTCCTCATCACTGACCATTTTCAACTGATCAGCAATAATAATAAAACCGGGCTGCGAACAAGTCGCCGGATTAATACCCAATACGCCCACACCGCGTGTCACAATCAAACGCAGGTAGCCTTCAGTCAGCGGAGAAGCAGCGATAATATCATTCAGGGCTTGTGCTATCTCGGTATCCGATAGCGTAACATTCAGTTGTAGTGCAGCGGCAGAACGGCGCAGGCGCTTCAGGTGTAATGGCAAACGAAATACACGACTGTTATAAAACCTCAGGCCTTCAAAAACGCCATCACCGTACAAAAAACCATGATCAAATACTGAAACCTTCGCCTCTGCTGCTGGAGTAATCTCACCATTAATCCAGCAAATCGCCTGTTCAAACATATCTCCACTCCAAAACTTTATAGGTACGGCTAGCTTAAACATTTTCATACCAACGGTACAGATTTAGATTAAAATCATTTGAGCAGTACAGTTCAAATAACCGATGAATCTGTACTGTTTTATTTATCAGAAACTGTGATGCCTATCATGATGCTGTATCAACAAATCGCTGACCAAATCAGCGGGCGTATTAGTGAAGGCATTTATTTGCCTGGTCAGCGCCTGCCGGGCGTGCGCCAACTCAGCCAGCAGTTTGGTGTCAGTATATCGACTATTGTACAGGCACAGCGACAACTGGAAAATACCGGCCTGCTAGAAGCCCGCCCGCGCTCCGGTTATTACGTAATGCCGCAATCATGGGCAATACCAGAGCGCCCGGAGGCAACACAAACCGACCTGCAACCCACTGCTGTCACCGGACAGGAATTAGTATTACAACTGGCGCATCTCACCAATCACCCTGATTTTATTCAACTGGGAGCCGCTGTTCCTGATCCATCGTTTATGCCGCTACGCACTTTTCAGCGCAGCCTGGCTAAAACTGTTCGTCAACATAATGAACAGGCCGCCAGTTACAGCTTTCCACCGGGCTTACCTGAATTCCGCCAACAAATTGCCCGGCGCATGTACCTGGCGGGTAGCAAAGTTAAAGCCGATGAAATTCTGGTCACCAATGGCTGTCAGGAAGCACTTTCGCTATCCCTGCAAACCGTTGCCACTGCCGGTGACATTATTGCTATAGAATCTCCGACCTTCTACGGTTTGTTACAGGTGATTGAATCACTGGGCATGCAAGCACTGGAAATACCCACCGATCCGCAAACTGGTATCAGCCTGACTGCACTGGAGTTAGCGCTGGAACAATGGGATCTGACGGCTTGTGTATTGATGCCGAACTACAGTAATCCGCTGGGCAGTATTATGCCGGATAGCCGCAAACAGCAATTAGTGGCGCTGGCAGTGCAACACGATCTGATTCTGATTGAAGATGATATTAACGGTGACCTTGGCTTTAGCGCAGAACGCCCCCGTACCCTGCATAGCTTTTCGCAGGACTCAGCCGCACAGGTGATTTATTGCAGTTCATTTTCTAAAACGGTTTCGCAGGGTCTGCGTACCGGCTGGATGATCCCGCCTCCGGCATTATTTCAGCGGGCTGAGTACCTGAAATACGTGAGTAATCTGGCTACACCTACCCTGTCGCAACTGGCGCTCACCGACTTTCTGGCACAGGGTGGTTATGAGCGGCATTTACGGCAGATTAAATCGCGTTATGCGCAGCAAATTAGTCTGTTTACTCAAGCCATCAGTAAGTACTTTCCGGTGAATACGCGGGTGACTCAACCCAAGGGTGGGTTTGTGTTGTGGTTGGAGCTTGAGAAGCATATCGATACGCTGCAACTGAGTCAGCGTATGTTGCAGCATAAAATCAGTATTGCGCCGGGACAGGTTTTTTCTGCGGCTCAGAAGTATGGGCATTGTCTGAGGCTGAACTGTGCTCAGCCTTGGACGCCTCAGCTGGAGCAGGCGCTGGTGCTTTTGGGGGAAGAACTCAGCGCTGACAACGATTAAGGCTTTTGCTGTGCCTGTGTCGTTCCCCGATTCTTCCGACAAGCCTGATCTGCCTGCTTCAACAAGGTCGGCAAACGAAACTTACCATGCATGCCCGAAATAAGCGCCTTAGCCTCTTCCATCGGCATGCCCGCGCTGGTGACATACAAAGGATGTTTGCTCTCACCACGCAAGACTTCAGTTTCCGGCGGGCTATCCTTAAACACAGATTTAGCCACACCCACCACCGGCACACGACCATCCAATGCATCATAAAGGTGTTTACCTAATCCCGGAGCCTGGTGACCATCCAGAAAAACAAAACCATCCACCACAATACAAATCGGCTCCTGTTTCAGCTTGCCCAATAAAGCCAGCAGACAAGGTAATTCACGCTGATAAAACTCACCCGGCACATACTCTGCTACTTCAGCCACCTCGGCGATCACCACTTGCTCAGACCGTGCATCCTGCCAATTGCGGAACAATACACCGGCTGCGACGGCACCTTTATCATTATAATGAACATCTGTTGCCAATATCATTCGATCAATTATCCGTTAATCATCCGCTGAGGCCAATTATTCTAATTGTCCGGGACGTATTTCATAAAAAGCACATCAAATGGCAGGTGCGGAAATTCCTTCATGCCATTCTCAATAAAACCTAACTTGGTGTACCAGTTTTTCAGCTCGGTATGTTTCGCAATGATGCCTATACTGATTTCAGACACACCTTTGATTTTTGCATAATCGAATATGTGCTGTACCAGCTGCTCACCGATGCCCTGCCGCCTGTAATCAGGCAACACTGACAAGCGGTTCAGATAAGCTACTTCAGGACTAGGCTGCTCAAATGCTACGCATCCCACCGCTTCGCCCGCCACACTGTACAGAAAATAGTCCTCGCCTCTTGAGAAATCAGCGATCACCCAATCACCCGTATAAAAAGACGGGTGCTTCGGATTATTGTCCTGATTCAGGCCGAATTTTACGGCTACATCTTTGTTTGCCGTGGACACAATGTTGGCGATGGATTCAGCATTATCTGTAGTGGCGATGTGAATCTTCATGACCAATGCCCTCGCCCTAATGCTTAAGCTACACGCGACGCATAATAGGCAACAATACGTGGATCGGCAGCAATACGTTTCTGATGCTCAAACAAACCCGGTGCCAGTTTTTGCACAATATCAGCAGGCACATGATCCAATTGACCCGCGCACAACCAACTCACCACAACCGATGATGTAATATCGGCTACCGTTAACTGGTTATCTGCGAAATACTCACCACCACCTCGGGTCAATAAGCCATCAAGACCTGTCAGGAAAATAGGCAGCCAACCATCAACCAATCCCTGACGTGCCAGCAAAAGTTCTTCATCCTGCAAACCAAATGTCTGAACAATGTAATGCGTAAGATCTTCAATAGCGCCCAACACTTCATCACAATAAAGTGCCTGCAAATCATCTGTTGGGTATAAACCCGCCATTTTACCAATATAACGGCATTGTGCATTGGATTGTGTGACCTGAGCACCATCAATCTCCAGCACAGGCACTGAGTGGAAACGCATTGTTGGAAATATCTCACCAAACTCCTGATAAGAAATGCGTTTGTCCTCAAAAGTAATTCCGGCAACATGGAACGCAATTCTGACTGCCTCAGCCCGGCCACCATCAACATCAAAATAGGTTAACTTATAATCTGGCATTACTATTTCCTTATTTTGCGCAGTACCTACGGAGTGCAGGCAATGAAAACCTGATACTGACACTTTTCACAATATTATGCTGTAAAAATTAATATTGAATTCACTGGGCCATCCAGCCTTGCTCTCGATAAGCAGCCATTCATTCGGAAAACCAGCGATTAGTCAGCCATT
>CALHAO010000423.1 GCA_937931765.1 uncultured Thiotrichaceae bacterium | reverse complement strand
TCCGCTTCCTCAGTCAGTAGTTGACTGACTTGTTGCAGTGTTTCACTCAGTTGGAACGGGTGTGTTTCGAGAATAAATTCAGAACTGTTGATGCGCCCGAGATCCAGAATCTGGTTGATCAGGCTCAACATGTGGTCAGCTGATATTTCGAGTTTGTTTAGATAGATTTTCTGTTTGTCGGATAAAGGCGTAGATTTGAATAAATGCACAACGCTATTAACCGCATGCATGGGGGTACGCAGTTCATGGCTCATGGTGGTGAGGAAGTTGTCTTTTGCGGCGCTTTCGGTTTTTGAACGTCGTGCCTCAATACGTAGTTGACGGGTGTGTTCTACCAATGTGAATGAGAGCAGCACAGTGGCGCAGAGCACGCCTATATTATATATATCTAAAGCTATTTCTACTTTGTCTAAAAAGAACCCGAAACTACAGATAGTGATGGGCACGGCACTGATTATTGTGGTGATAAAGGACAGAAAAAGACTGATGGCAGTAGAGGGGCGCTTTTTAATAGCAAATATACAAAACGGCGTGATGGTGAATAATACCAGCGTAACCAGTGTTAGTGACCAGGCATTTGAATAAGGTAAAAAGCTAATGAAAGGCGTAATACCTATCATGAATAGTATTTGGTACCAGGCTATTTTGTCGAGGCGTGGAAATAGCTCTTTACTCTCGGTCAATTGACGCCAGAATTGCACCGCAGTGATTAAAATAAGTTGAATGCTAAAGGCGTGGTAAAAGGTGGTTGGATCTTGCAGAAAAGATAATGCCGGGATAGCGTTGGTAGCTTTCTGTACCAACAGGATGGAGGCAAGCAGATAAATGACTAATGTTAGGTAAGCATAGTGGCGTAAACTAAAAAAGAGAAACAGGTTATAAGTGGCCAGTACTAACAGACTGAGCATGATGCCGCCATACAGAAAATGATCGGTGGCTATGCTTTTATAGAGCTGCTCGGTGTTCAGTAATTGCAGGGGGAAATGTATCAGCGCGTCGCCATGATTGTTGAGCCGCAGAATCAAGGTGAATTGTTTTAGTTTTGGAAGTTTTAGTGTGTACAGGCGAAGCTCACTGGGTTTTTCCTGCATATTTGACAAAGGCACAGGAGTGGGGTGTTTGTCTGATAAAAAGTAGGCATCAGATTCCGCAGTAAGCATAGGTACCGTAAATTGAGCGTACCAGTCTGTGTCTATTGTATCGTCGCGTTGTATATCGAGGCGTAACCACCAGGCGGAGTCTTTGAGTCCCAGATCCCGGATGTTATCCAGGTAAGGTGTGAATGTGCTTAGCGTATCTGCTGACGTTGCTTGTTCTACTGTTAGTTGCTGGCCGGGGTCTTCCAGAATAGACAAATAAGGAGCAGTGGACAGGGTAGGGCTGGTATCGGTTACTACTATTGCCTGAGCTAATATTGGAGTGGGGATAAATAGTATCAGGCAAATGAGGGTGATCATTCGTGTCATTGCGTGGAATATACACTATGACCTTTGTTTTACAAAATGTGTTATTTTTATTCACTCTGCTTTCGGTGTCATCAGCTAATTCTATCGGTTGTCCATTGCTGAATTTTTTCCTCCAACTGCTCCAATTCGAACGGTTTTGATAAATAGTCATTCATTCCGGCGGCGAGGCAACGTTCGCGCTCGCCTGCAATAGCATGGGCAGTCAGAGCTACGACAGGCAGGTTGGCAAAACGTGATTCTGCGCGAATTTGCCGGGTAGTTTCATAGCCATCCATCTCCGGCATGCTGACATCCATTAATACCAAATCGATGGGGTATTGTGCTGAGTGTAATGTTTGCAGTGCCGTCTTGCCACTCGCGGCTGTGATGACGGTGACTCCCAGTGTCTTCAATACCTCTCCGCCTAAAAAGCGGTTAAGCTCAACATCGTCGACCAGCAGCACCGTCATTTTACCTCGTGTGGTTTTTGTTTCCGGTGATGAGGAGTCGGTTATCACCGGATTAGTGGAGTCGGCGTGTAATAAAAATTCAAGGCTAAAGAAAAAACAACTACCCTTTTTAGGCGTACTGTCTAGTTTCAGCGTGCCACCCATTTGGTTGACCAGTTTATAACTAATCGCCAGGCCTAAGCCGGAGCCACCATATTTACGTTGGGTGCTGTTGTCGGCCTGAGAAAATGCCTGAAAGATAGTGGTGTGTTGTTCCTTTGGGACACCGATGCCGGTATCAGTGACCCGGAATTGTAAGCTCACTGTGTTTTCATGTAAGTGAGTATTAGCAGTTTCCACGATTAATGTAACTGACCCTTTGTCCGTAAATTTAATGGCGTTGTGCAGCAGGTTTAATAGGATTTGTTTTAGCCGCGTTGAGTCACCTATCAATAACTTGTCTGACAGGGCGGTATGATTTTCAATGCTGAGTAGCAGTCGTTTTTGTTTTGCCTCTTCAGTCAATAATTGGCTGACCTGCTGCAGTGTTTCACCCAGCTCGAATGGCTGTTTTTCGAGGCGGAATTCAGTGCTGTCCATGCGCCCAAGATCCAGGATCTTATTGATTAGACTCAGCATGTGGTCAGCGGATATTTCGAGTTTGTTCAGGTAGGTTTTCTGCCTTTCGGACAAGGTTGTGGACTTGAATAGATGCACCACACTGCTAACCGCATGCATGGGGGTACGCAGTTCATGGCTCATTGTTGTGAGGAAACTATCTTTTGCTTTACTTTCTGTCTTTAAACGCTCGGCCTGAAGGCGTAGTTGACGAGTGTGTTCCGCCAGAGAAACTGACAACAATAGTGCAGATAACAGTGAGCCAATATGGAATATCTTTACGGGTGTATTGGCTTCAACCAGAAAGCCCATTCCCCATAATATAGCGGGGGTAGCGCTACCGGCAAACACAAAGAAAGGCAGTGAAAAACTGAACATTACTTGAGGGTTTTTGTACAAAGCCAGTACGCCAAGGCAACCCATCATAAAGATAAGCATTGCAGTCAGGGTATAACTCCATGAGTCAGGATAAGGCAATACCTGAAGAAAGGGTATCTGAATAATCATCAGCACCAATATTATTTGGACAATTTTATCTGCGCGGGGAAATAGTTTTTTATTGTCGGTTAACTGTCGCCAGAATTGTACGCCGCTGATACCTACCAGTTGAAAGCAGAGTGGGTAATAGAAAGTTTCCGGGTTACTGAAAGGTGATAACCAGGGAATAACGTTACTGGTTCTTTGCAGGACTAAAGCCACGCAGACTAAGAGAGTAACCAGGGTAAGGTAAGTTGGATTACGTAAGCTAATATATAAAAATAAATTATAGGGTATCAGTATTAATAGTCCTAAAAGAATTCCACCATAAAACAGGTAATCTTTAGCCGTTTTTTCATACAAAGCATCAGCAGAAATCATTTGTACCGGGAGCTGCAATACTTCTTTGCCGTGATTCTCAATCCGAATGTATAGTGTAAAACGGACTTCGTTCTGCGGCAGTCGTACCGTCGGCAATCGTTGAAAAGTAAAGTCCTTACGCATATTGCCCAGATTAATGACTTTATCCGAATTTGATGGTGCTAAAAAAGCATCCACACGTGAAATGGCTACAAAATCAATCAGTGCATACCAACTTTGTGAAGTTTGTCGTTCCACGTCCAGTTTTAACCACCAGACAGACTCACTATGCCCCAGATTCAGGTATTCAGCAGCATGGGCTTGAAATTGATTCTTATAGGCGGGAGTTGTGACCTGTTCAATAGTAAGTGTGTGACTGGTATCTTCGAGCAGCGTGATATAAGGAGCAGCTGATACTTGGTTAATGTTATCGTTTATGACTAATGTTTGCGCAGATACAGCCTTACTTAATAGCAGGGTAGCCAACAGAAGCAAGCAACCCATAATGAAACTTATGGGTGTTACAGGAACTATTTTTTGTACATCAATATGTTGAGTCGCTGGCAATTTGTTGAATTGTTCTATGCTCATCCGTAGGGGTACTCTCTTACTTCAATGTTACTGTAGCAGTTTTTATTCCCCATGCCAGAAAATCACTATGACAGAGCTTCCGGCTGTGAACGGATAAATTGTTGTGTCATCTACTCAAATATGATGCTATGCCACCTTACTCAGGAGTATCCCGATGAAGCTTTATAACTATGGTTCAATCAATATTGATCATGTCTACCGTGTTCCCCATTTGGTTCAGCCCGGTGAAACGCTGGCGAGCAGTACTTATCAAAAATTATTGGGTGGCAAAGGCGTTAACCAGTCTATAGCCTTGGCAAGAGCCGGGAACAACGTTATCCATATCGGACGTCACCATATTGCTGATGAAATTATGGTGCAATCGATGCACGATGCGGGCGTTGATATGAGCCAGCTGGAAGCTATTGATGTCCCTAGCGGACATGCGGTTATTCAGGTGGATGATAACGCTGAAAATGCCATTGTCCTTTATGCCGGAGCCAATCATAGTTTTACGCCAGAAGAATTAAGCGGATTATTGGAAACAGCAAATTCCGGTGACTGGTTGTTACTCCAGAATGAATGCAGTTGCACAGCAGAAATGATCGCCACAGTGGTATCAAAAGGTCTGCATGTTGCGTTTAATCCGGCACCGATGGATGACTCTGTCAAAACCTTGCCGCTGGATAAACTCTCGCTGCTATTTGTGAATCAGGTCGAGGTGCTGCAATTACTGGGTGCGGATACTCAGATGGAGCCGGAACCAAACTGGTTGGCAGCACAGTTACAGGAACACCTGCCACACACCAAAGTGGTGGTCACCCTCGGTGCTCAAGGCGCACGCTATTTTTATCAGGGCGAATCTGTGTTTGTCGCAGCACAAAAAGTGGAAGCTGTTGATACCACTGGCGCAGGCGATACCTTTATTGGCTATTATATGCAGGCGATGCTGAGCGGATTGTCTGTTGAAGATTGCCTGCGGCGAGCCAGTCTGGCCTCGGCTTTATGTGTGCAGAAAGCCGGAGCCTCTGTCAGTATTCCTCTGGCTGCTGAAGTCGATCAATTATCCGGAGAGCTGGCATGAACCATCCTGTATCGCAACA
>CALHAO010000422.1 GCA_937931765.1 uncultured Thiotrichaceae bacterium | reverse complement strand
TTTATGGTGCAGGAAATTATCTGCTCGACCAATATGGCCTTTGGCATGTATCCCGGTTTGACTGAGGGCGCGTGTCGGGCGATTGAGGCGTTTGCATCGGATGAGCTGAAGGAAGCTTACCTGCCAAATATGATTGCGGGTACCTGGAGCGGGGTCATGGGTTTGACCGAGCCTCACTGTGGTACTGATTTGGGGCTGATTCGCACCAAAGCTGATGCCAATGATGATGGTTCTTATAATATCACCGGCACTAAGATTTTCATCAGCGCCGGTGAGCATGACATGACCGACAATATTATTCACCTGGTGCTGGCGCGTGCGCCGGGTGCGCCGGAAGGTATCAAGGGTATCAGTCTGTTCTTAGTGCCAAAGATTGCCGTTAATGGCGATGGTTCGTTGGGTGAAGCGAATAATGTGGTCTGTGGCGCGATTGAGCACAAGATGGGCATTCATGGTAATTCAACCTGTGTGATGAACTTTGATGGTGCGCGTGGCTTTCTGATTGGTACCTTGCATAAAGGTATGTCGGCCATGTTTGTGATGATGAACGCAGCACGGCTGGGTGTCGGCATGCAAGGTCTGGGCATCAGTGAAGTGGCGTATCAGAACGCGGTCAGCTATGCACGGGAGCGGATTCAGGGGCGTTCACTGACAGGTGCGGCACAACCTGATAAAGCGGCTGATCCACTGACGGTACATCCTGATGTGCGCCGGATGCTGTTGACGATGCGGGCTTATACTGAAGGCAACCGGGCGCTTAATGTCTGGGTTGCGCGGGCGCTGGATATGTCGATTAATGCTGAAGACCCGAAGCAGCGTGAAGACGCTGAGGCACTGGTCGCGCTGATGACACCGATTTGTAAGTCATTTATGACAGATTGTGGTTCAGATGTTGCGAATATGGGCGTGCAGGTGTTTGGCGGTCATGGTTATATCGCTGAGTGGGGCATGGAGCAATTTGTGCGTGATGCGCGTATCGCACAGATTTATGAAGGCACTAATGGTATTCAGGCGCTGGATTTAGTCGGGCGTAAAATGCCGGAGAAAATGGGACGTAATCTGCGGCCATTTTTCCATGAAGTCAGCGCCTATCTCGAAGAGAAGGTACATGATGAGCGGGATGAAATGCAGTCGTTAATTATGTCGCTGGCGAAAGCATTTGGGCGCTTGCAGATTGTCACCGGCTGGATTGCGCAGAAGGGCATGAAAAATCCGGAAGAGGGTGCAGCAGCAGCCACGGATTATCTGCGTTTGTTTGCTTTGGTGGCGCTGGGTTATATGTGGTTACGCATGGCGGATATTGCCTTGGATAAGCGTGAGGCTGATGAGGCTGTGTTTTATCAGGCTAAACTGGATACAGCGCGTTTCTTTTGTTCGCGTTTATTGCCACAAACCGGTGCATTAATGTCTGCGATTATGTCCGGCAGTGATACGATGATGAGCTTCGATGAGTCGGCATTTTAAGGGGTGAATGATGAGTGAAGTAGTCAAATTAACGATTGAAGGTCGTGTTGCGACCATGACGCTGAATCGTCCTGAGGTGTTGAACACGCTGAATGATCAAATGGCGTATGCACTGAAAGCATTAACAGCAGAAGTGGCGGCTGATGAATCGGTGCGTTGTCTGGTTTTGACCGGTGCAGGTGGTCATTTTATGGCAGGCGGTGACATTGGTTACTTCTCTGAATGCACCAAAATACCGGTAGCTGAACGTCACCCTGAAATCACCAAAATCATTGGCACGATTCATGATGCCATCTCAAGTTTGAGAGAAATGCCCAAACCTGTAGTGGCTTCCGTTTCAGGGGCTGTGGCCGGTTTCGGTGTGAGCCTGATGGCTGCGTGTGACCTGGTAGTGGCGGCAGAGAATACCAAATTTGCTTCGGCTTACTGTCAGTTGGGTGTTTCGCCAGATGGTGGTGGAACATTCTTTCTGCCACGTATGGTGGGTGATAAACGTGCTCGTGAGATTATGTTTCTCGGTGAGCGTATTACTGCACCTGAAGCCTTGGCAATGGGGCTGGTTAATAAAGTGGTGGCGGTGGATGAATTGGCTGCTGCTACCGGGGCCTTGGTTCAGCGGCTGGCTAACGGGCCGCGTGACTCTATTATTGCCAGTAAACGCTTATTGAACAGCTCGGTAAATAATACTCTGGAGCAGCAGTTATTATTAGAGCAACAGAGTTTTGCGGAGTGTGCGATGTCTGCTGACTTTGAAGAGGGTGTTCAGGCCTTCGTTGAAAAGCGCCCGGCAAAATTCTCCTGATTTTTCAGAGCGCTACTGCTGGTTGGTGGCGCATTCTGTCTGGCCTTTTATCTGGTGTTTCTGGGTAATTTCAATTACCCGGATTATAATGAAATTCCCTATTGTGTCATTACGGTTGATTTCATTTTGCGAGCCATTATCTTCCCCATTCTGCTGTTGTTTGCATCGGTATTGAACGCTGAAGTTTATCGGTGGACAGATGCCAGTGGCCGCACGGTATTTGGTGATAGTCCTCCTGAGCAGACTAAGGCACAGACTGTTGAGCTGCCGACACTAACAGTGGCGGACAGTTATAACGATAGCGAGGGAAAAGGCAAGGTTGCCAATTCGGCGCAAGCTAAAGAAGATGACGACGCTGCTGAGACCAAGGCAGTGGAATATAAGCGCTTCGTTGTTACATCACCTGAAGCAGATGCATCGGTTCGCGCTAATAATGGCAATATCATGGTACGTCTTGGGCTGGAACCTGGTTTGCAGGAAGGTCACGGTATTGTAGTTTACTTGGATGGCAAGCGTGTGGCTAATGGTGGCTCAACCGTGTTTTCTCTGGAGAGTGTTGATCGGGGTAAGCATAGTTTGTTTGCGGTGTTGCATGATGAAAATGATGATGTATTAAAAAATACTGAAGCAGTGAGTTTTAATTTGCTGCGCCATTCTGTGCTGAAGAAGTAATAGTTGCGGCTATAAATATTTCTTGGTAAACCCCACCACCCGATACGGCTTCCTGTTAGAATTCTGAACGGAATTTTAATGACGGGAGCAATTCATGGGTATTAGTAATAGTCTAACCATAACTCAGCCGGATGACTGGCATTTACACCTGCGCAGTGGCGACATGTTGCAACGGGTGTTGCCTTATACCGCACGGCATTTCGGGCGGGCTATTGTGATGCCTAACTTACAACCTCCTGTCGTACGTACTGCTGATGCTCTGAACTACCGTGAGCAGATTCTTGCTGCGCTGCCTGCCGGTAGTGACTTCAATCCGTTAATGACGCTTTATATGACAGAGCAGACTGATCCTGAAGATGTCCGGGCGGGTTATTTATCCGGTGATGTGACGGCGGTTAAGTTGTACCCGGCGGGCGCTACCACTAATTCTGATGCGGGTGTTGCAGATCTGACAAAGATTTATCCGGTGCTGGCGGTGATGGAAGAAATCGGCATGCCATTTCTGGTACATGGTGAAGTAGTAGATGATGATGTAGACATCTTTGACCGTGAGGCGGTGTTTATTGAGACCAAGCTGATTCCGATTCGTGAACAGTTTCCTGAGTTGAAAATTGTCTTTGAGCACCTGACGACTAAAGAAGGTGTGGACTATGTGCAGTCTTGTGCTGAAAATACGGCAGCGACAGTGACACCGCATCATTTGGTAATAAACCGTAATGCGCTGTTAGTGGGTGGGATTAAACCGCACTATTATTGTTTGCCGGTGGCTAAACGTGAGTCACATCGTTTGGCTTTGCGTGCTGCAGTGACCAGTGGTGATAAGCGGTTTTTCTTGGGCACCGACTCCGCACCACATTTTGATGGCGCAAAAGAAACTGCTTGTGGCTGTGCCGGTATTTTTAATGTGGCGAATACAGTGTCTGTGGTGGCTGAGGTATTTGAGCAGGAAAATGCTCTGGACAAGCTGGAAGGGTTTGTATCACTGAATGGCCCGGCGTTTTATGGTTTGCCAGTCAATACCGCGAAATTAAAGCTTACCTGGAATGAGTCTGCTTTGGCAGTGCCTGAGAAGTTGGTGTTGCCAGATGGTGAAATCACTCACTTTGACCCGATGATGGATTTACATTGGGCTGTGAGTGATATTTTAGCCGCTGACTGATAAGCACATGCGCAGTTGTTCAAGGCCACGTCTGATCCAGGCCTTGACAGTTCCCAATGGTTTGTCCAGTTGTGTGGCCAGCTCATCATGGGTGTGGCCATAATAAAAAGCCGACATAATGCATTCCCGTTGTTCCGGCTTCAGATGATCCATGCAGTGCAGCAAGCGTTGGGTGTCATCACTTAATGCTTTCAGGGAGTCCGGTGATAATTCTTCTGTGGCAAAATCCAGTGTTTCATAGTCACCTTCATCCGCCAGCACCGGGCGGCTTTTTGCCATGCGCAATTTGTCCAGTGCCTGATTGCGCACAATGGTGCCCATCCAAGTCATAGCGCTACCTTTGCCGCTGGCGAAAGAGGGTGCTTTGTTCCAGATTTTGACGAAGGCTTCCTGAAGAATATCTTCCGCTAACACTTCATCGCGCATCATGCGTTTGCTTAATGCAAATAAGCGCGGGGAAGCGAGTTTGTAAAGCTGCTGGAAAGCGTTGGCATCTTTGTCTTGCCCGCATCGAATGAGTAGTTCGTTTAACGGTTCCATTTTTAATTAGCCTGCGCGTAATATTTTATTAGTAAATGCGTCGCGAATTTCACTGGGTTGAATACGTCCACCCAATGGTTTGTCCAGTATCAGATCAACATGTTGCTCCAGTTGTTCGCCCACTTGCTGAACAGTGGTTGCTGCTGGTTTTCCGGTAATGTTGGCACTGGTTGAAATAAGTGGATGCCCCAATCGTTGACACAGTTGTTCACAGACAGGGTGGGCGCTGACCCGTACGGCAATTTTTTGGAAGTTACCCCGCACGAGCGGTGAAATATGCTCATGAACCGGTAATAGCCAGGTCACTGGGCCAGGCCAGCTGGCCAGTATGCGCTCTTTGATTTCTTCGGAGAGTGGTGGTACAAAATCACTGAGCTGGTGTATGTTCGCCGCTAAAAGAATCAGGCCTTTATCCGCTGGGCGTTGTTTTGCACCCAGCAAGCGTTGCACGGCACTGAGATTGCGCGGATCACAACCAAGGCCAAAGACGGCCTCAGTCGGATAAGCCAGAATGCCACCGGTTCTAACAGTTTCGACGGCTTCGTCCAGTGAATAACTCAACTTCATCGTCTCAGGACTCAGTCGGAGGGTTATCACTTTTGTCAGAGTCAGCTGTTTTAGCTACAGATTTTTTAGCGGGTGCTTTCTTAGCTACAGGCTTCTTCTTGGCGGCTGCTTTCTTTTTAGCAGGTGCCTTTTTCGCTTCAGCCTCTTTCTCAGCCGCAGTTTTAGGTTTTGCCCTGGGTTTTGGTGGCGGTGCGTTAGCAATAATTTCGATGGCCTGTGCTTTGGTAACTGTCATCGGATCAATGTCTTTCGCTAAGCGTGTTTTAACAAC
>CALHAO010000421.1 GCA_937931765.1 uncultured Thiotrichaceae bacterium | reverse complement strand
GTGCCTGATCGCTGTTACTGTGGTGCTGTTGATTCATGTGGTAGGACTTATTCTGGTCATTGCACTGCTGACGCTGCCTGCCGCTATCGCCGGGCATTATGTGCATTCACTCGGTGGCATGATGCTCATTGCTACGTTACTAGGCAGCCTATTCACCACCAGCGGACTGGCTTTGTCATTCAGCTCCGGATTACCCGCTGGCCCGACAATGATTCTACTGGCAGGGTTTACCTATGTGATCTCAGCTGTATGGTCAGGATTACGTGCCAAACAAAAGGCGAAACGCAGCCTGCGCAAACCCACGAAAGCTGCGATATAATCACATCATCAAAACCAGATAAGGAATAGCCAATGTCAGGCAACCCACTCGAAGACATGATTAAAAAATTTACTGACACCATCCCTGAGCCTCTGCGCACGATGCAGGATGATATGGAAAAGAATATGCGTGGTGTGCTGGAAGGTGGCCTGCAGAAAATGAACCTGGTCACCCGTGAAGAATTTGATATTCAAACTGCCGTGTTACAGCGCACCAGAGAAAAATTAGAAGCACTGGAAAAACAGGTGTCCGCGTTAGAGAGCGGTGTTTCACCGGAGGTGAATAAACCTGTGAATACATCCCCACCTGATTCTGACTAAGTGGCACCGTTATAATCAGATCAATTAACAGGTGGCCCCGATGCTACCTGCTCACATATTTCTGTTATAAGTTACCCCCTATTATCACCTGATGCGTCCCTGGCGTCATGATTGACAGGATCAGCATCGATAACATTATCAATACTACTATCTCCAGCATAATCATCCGCCACCTCAGGCTCATGTGAGCGTGCTTCACGAGAAGATCGGGGCGCTTGCCTGGCGGCAGGCTCGTCATAATCTGCAATATCGTCAGCAACTCTGGCCTGCTTCTTTGCCTTACCTTTACTCTGCTCAAAATCACCGGAGGAGTCCATTTGATGACGAATAAAATCGGTCAAGCCCGTGCTGGAATCACCCTTAAGATCCACCTCTTTCAACAAACTATCAATCAGCGGAACCTGGGCACGATAACGTAAGGCACTATCCACCACTTGGTCAGCCAGGCCGCCTCCACCACCATTACCACCGCCTGAGCCGCCTTTACCACCACCGGAGGATGCACTACCACTAGCACTGCCCAAACCATCCAGGTGCATGATTTTAATACCATCAATATTTTCCAGCGGCCGCACACTTTCCTTGATAATTTGCGGTAGCTGACGCACGATTTCCATTTTGACTTGCATATCAATCTGCTTATTATCCAGCAGGTTCGCCGCATTATTAATGGCACTTTTACCCGCCGCTTCCACCTGATAACGAATCTCAGCCGCTTTCGCCGCCAGCCGCTCCACCTCAGCATTCGCCTCAGCAATAATCGTCTGACGTGAAGCATCTTTCTGCGCCCGGATAATTTCAACCAGCTTAATTCTTTCCGCCTCAGCCTTCTCCCGCGCCGTGCTGATTTCTTCCGTCAGGCGAGCCGCCTCAGCTTTGACCCTATCCGTAGACATCCAGGCTTCAGCAACATTTTGGTCAAACTGCGCCCGCGCTACGTCCATATCCTGTCGCGCCATATCCAGCGCCACGGTTTTAGCGATCTTAATTTCCTCAATTTCCCGCTCACGCTGCAACTGAATTTCTTCGATCTCTTTTGCAGTAGAAGCATTCAGGTCAGCTAAGTATTTTTCCTGTTCTTTCTGAGACTCAATTTGCTGTTGTTCAATGGACAAGCGTTGTTTTTCAGTTTCCTTATTCTTCTCCTGAATTTTGATTTTAGTATCCTGCTCAATGTCATTACGGCGCTGTTTACTGACCTCGGTTACTTCATCCAGATGGATCAGGCCACGGGCATCAAAGGAATTATTTTCATCAAAATACTCTCTGGCAGTTTGATCCAGACGCATTAATGAGACCGAAACCAGTTCCATACCATTTTTTTCAAATTCAGCATTCAGCGTATTTTCTACATTGTGCTCAAAATCAGTCCGCTTAACATGCAGCTCATCCAGCGTCATGGTGGAAGCCACGGAACGCAGAGCCGCCACACACTGTGCTTCAACGATGTCTTTCACTTGCTCAGGGTCCATCGTCCGGCTGCCTAATGTCCGGGCAGCCGTCGAGATAGCATCATCTTCCTGTGCAACTCGTAAGAAAAACTCCGCCACCACATCAACCCGTAACGGATCTTTAGTGATCAGCGCTAATTTATTGTTGCGCTCAATTTCAACCCGGAGCGTCTGCATATTAATCTGCACCGTATCGTGCAGCACAGGAAACACAAACGCACCGCTATTCACGATGACGCACTCCCCGCCCAGACCTGTCCGGACAAAGGCTTTATCTTTTGAAGCGCGCCGGTAAAATGCAGCAAATAATGCAATCGTCAGCAGTAAAACAACGACTAACGCAACCACTAAAAACAAATAAAGATCACTCATAATCTAACTTCACTCTGGTAACCTTGAGGAGGTGAATAAGTACAAGTATAAACCGACAGCATAGAAACTACCTATTTTGTACCATACACTACACGCCTATGGATAATGCACTACTAAACCGAACTGTTGAATTTTTGCTGCTACCGCCCGGCAATCTGCTATTACTACTGCTATTGATTTTTATATGGAAGAAGCAAAAAATGGTGATTTGCACACTACTGGCTATGGGACTGCTGCAAGTCATTATATTTAGCCTACCTGCTACTGCAAACTGGTTAATAGCGGGACTGGAACAACAATATCCGCCGCAAAAAGACATCTGGATACAGGATGAATTACCTGAAGCTATTGTTGTACTGGGAGCTGGTCGCAACCGGAACGCACCGGAATATGGCGGTGAAAGTACCAGCCTGACGGGCATCGAACGATTACGTTATGCAGCGCTATTGCACCGTAAAACCGGACTCCCCATCCTGTTAAGCGGCGGAGAACCCTTGCCCAATGTACGCAGTGAAGCAGAATTAATGCGCGATGTTTTAGTCAATGAATTTAAAGTACCGGTACGCTGGCTGGAGAAGGACAGCCACACCACTTGGCAAAATGCAGAATTAAGCAACAAAATATTATCGGCAGAAGGCATTCAGTCAGCCTGGCTGGTCACCCAGGCCTGGCACATGCCCCGCAGCATGATGGTATTTAAAAACCAGAATCAAAACTCTGACGAAAATAAAGGCATCACTTATCATGCTGCTTCCGTTTCCTTCGGCAGCATCATTCCCTGGAGCGATTTATACATGAAATGGGTTCCGCAACCGACTGCGCTAACCCGCAGTATGGTGGCCCTGCACGAATGGGTCGGACTACTTTGGTACAAACTACGCCAGCAGCAGCCTCATTAACCTTGCACCTATAGATGTAAAAAAACTAATCACATCACTGGATAGATTGTCTTTGTTCAGTTAAAATTAAGCTTATTTTGATGAATAGACAACCGCATACTATTTAGACCAAATACTCACCGAAAACCGCCTGTTTATCCGGAAGTCTTTGAATTTAAAAGCACAATGTTGTCTCTTATAAAGATTACATTATTTCAAGAGTTGGCCGGAAAAACACAGCTACTCGCAGCAAATTTGTATATTTGCAGCTAAACTTAAAAACAACAGCAAAGACTATAAAGGAGTTACTTTAATGGCATTCGGCAAGACCGGGATTGATTGGCGATCAACCAAAGCCGCAGTCTGGCGCTCAAACAGGCATTTTCTGAAGCCAATCAGCCAACTGGATGTGCAGGCTCCCGATAGCCTGTTAGGTATAGAAGACCAGAAGTCACTGTTGTACAAAAACACCGAAAATTTCCTACGCAACCAACCCTGTTGCCATGCTTTATTGTGGGGTTCCCGTGGTAGTGGCAAATCATCACTGATTAAAACCCTGTTAACCCGTTATCATCGCAATGGTTTGCGCCTGATTCAGATCCCCAAAAATGATTTACACCTGCTGCCGGATATTACGGACGATATTCGTGAGCATCACCGCAACCATCACTTTATTATTTACTGTGATGACTTATCGTTTGATGAGGGACAGGGTGAATACCGGATGCTGAAAAGCACACTGGAAGGCACATTGGAACAGCCTCCGGCCAATGTGCTGCTCTATGTCACCTCAAACAGACGTCACCTGATGCCTGAATACATGGCGGATAACCTTCACTCCCAAACTAATGGTGAAACCCAATCTGCTGAAGCGCTGGATGAACGACTGTCAATGGCAGATCGTTTTGGCTTATCCCTGTCATTCCCCCCAATGGCAGAAGAAACCTACCTGGCTATTGTCGATGACCTGTTTAAAAATATCAAAATCGACAAACAACAATTGCATGAGGAAGCCGTTCGGTTTGCTATGCAACGTGGCGGCCACAGCGGTCGAACCGCTCGCCACTTTTTAAATCATTATCATATTTATTTGTGAAGTAAATACCATGACCCCAATTATCAGAAACATCTCAACTGCTGTGTTAGCCACCACTCTGTGTCTCGGAGTAGCTCAGGCAGCCACTGATACCACACCCAGCGATGCTGCTACCATAACAGTTGATGAACGTCCGGTACCTCAGCTAACCCAACGCGATCTTGATGAGCAGTTGTGGTTAAACGCCCTGACCGGCAATGTCAATGCATTAACCCAATTGGTTAGTCTGGGCGCTAATCCGAGAATTGCTACGTCACATGGCGAGACAGCCTTACATGCAGCAGCAGCCCGTGGCCATATCCAAGTGGTTAGTTTCCTGTTGCGCAGAGGTGGTGTCAGCATTCACTCCCAGACCAGTAATGGCTGGACACCGCTGCATCATGCTGCCCGCTTTGGCCATGCAACAGTGGCCAATTTTCTGGTACGTTCCGGTGCAAACCCACGTCTTACCACCCGCGATGCGGGCCGTAAAACACCCATTGACATCGCACTTGATAAAGGCGACCTGAGAATGGCGCGTATTTTGGGCTGGTAAGTCCACATAACCGCGCAAATTATCATTGGATTGTTGGGCTTATGGCACGCCCCTGTTAGACTAATGTCATTTTTAGCAGTTAGGATTAAAAACATGCGCTTGAACAAAGCACTGATAACCGTTGCCCTGGCTGGTCTGACTTTGTCAGCCTGTACTCAGGAAACTCAAAACCAAATCGGTCGTTCCATTAATAACTGGACAGGAACGGACGGCGTACTGGAAGTTTATGCGGGTGATAAACTGGTTCGTCGCTTTATGAATATAGACAAACTGAGTACCGCTTACGGCACAGGTTCAGACCAAGCACGTCCTTACCGTTATGGTAATGGTGTGATTGACTTAAACCTGAATGGTGTCGCTGACAAAGGCGAGAAGAAAGTTTATTTTGAATTCAGTGATTATTCGACTTCGTACATTTTCTACGAATCACCACAATAAGCTGACTTATCACTTTATTCATCATCTTCTTTTTTCCGGCGTGCTCTGGGGTGCGCCTGGTCATAAACATTGGCTAAATGCTGGAAATCCAGATGGGTATAGATCTGAGTAGTACTGATGTCAGCATGACCCAGTAACTCTTGTACAGCACGTAAGTCACCGGAAGATTCAAGCATATGACTGGCAAAGGAATGCCTTAGTTTATGCGGATGGAGTTTTTGCCCCAAGCCACGTTCACGCTGCCAATGCTGCAAGCGTAACTGTACGCTGCGGGCAGAAATACGCCTACGTTGTTTACTGACAAATAATGCAGGCTCTTCAGTACCACACAATTCAGGCCGTACCGCTAACCATGCATTTAAAGCCTTAATTGCCTGCCTGCCCACCGGCAAATCACGTTGTTTATTGCCTTTGCCCAGCACTCTGACCATACCCTGCTGTAAATCCAGATCAGTCAAATCCAGTCCGACTAGTTCAGACAGTCGCACACCTGAAGAATAGAACAATTCCAATATGGCACAATCACGAAATTCAATCGGGTTTTCTGGCTGGAGAAGTAATAGGTAATCTATCTGTTCAGCCGTTAAAGTTTCAGGCAGACGTCGTTGTCGCGGTAAAGGCGTCAACCCCGTCACCGGATTAGCCTCGACATAATTTTCGCGCAATAACCAATGATAAAATCGCCGCACAGAAGACAATTTGCGCTGCATTGTTTTCACAGCCAGCCCGCCATGATGCAACTTACTCAGCCAACCACGCACATGATGGATTTTAACCTGTAACAACAGAACGTCATGATCAGATACGCTCAGCCAATCAATAAAAGCCTGCAAATCGCTTAAATAAGCACTGACTGTCAGGGGAGAATAGTGTTTTTCATCACTCAGATGCTGCTGATAAGCTTCAAGTAGTTTATTAATATCCGGGTCTGACTGATGATGCATCAGGTACCGCTGGATTTAACAGGCATCACACTCTGTTCAAGGTGAAGGGATAATGCTCTGGAAACCAGCTCGCCTAACTGCGATAAGAAATGTGTGCCCATACCCGGATGGAAACGGTCTTCACGTTGACTGCCCAACGCGAGAACACCAATGGTTCTGGCTTCGTACAATGGAATCAGTACAGCAGACTTAATCTCTATACTGCTCTCACCAAATAAGAAAACTTGTTGTTTGGGGCGCAAGCGACCACAGACTGGCTGACGCTTTTGGAATAAACCTGACATCATCTTCAACGCATTATCATCAGGGTCAATAAAATACAGGCTATTACCGCAGGAATGTCCCTGGCCGATCAGTCGCATCACTACATTATCCGCATCAAATTCGGAACACATAATATCGCGACTGGTAGCAACCACATCATCCAGATTATCGCACCCCATCAGCTCCAGTGAAAGGTGGTGCAAACTACTCACAACACGCTCACTATCACGTGCTGCGCCCAGTAAAACTTCCAATTGGCGGCTGGTCTGGCTTTGGTTGGTGCGTTGGCGGGCGATCAAACGTTCCAATAAGGAAATCGCATCCCCGGTGTGAGGATGAGGGATGAATAGCTCATCCAGTAAATCTTCATGATGCTCAAAAAAATCAGTGTGTTGACGCAAATAAGCTGCCACCTGCTCTGCTGTCATTAAATCGCCCTGTGATGCATTCATAATTCAATTGTTCCTGAAAAGACTTTCGTCGCCGGGCCGGTCATATACACCGGGTATCCCTCCCCTTGCCAAACTAGCTGTAAGTTACCTCCTGGTAACTCTATCTCAACCTGCTCTGACAACATGCCTTGTATCCGACCAGCGACCATTGCAGCGCAAGCACCGGAACCACAAGCTAATGTTTCCACACCACCGCGCTCAAAAACTCGCAGACGAATATATTCGGGAGAAACAACCTGCATAAAACCAATATTAGCCCGTTGCGGAAACGCCGGGTGCCACTCCAGCATAGGTCCAAGTGTCGCCACTGGCGCATCATCAACATTCTCCACGGTCATAACACCGTGTGGGTTACCCATTGACACTGCAGCCAGCTCGATAGTTTGTTGCCCGACCTCAACAGTATAAAGGGTTTGACGCTGTTCTGATATAAATGGAATCACTTCCGGCTCAAAACAGGGAACACCCATATCAACTTTGACCTGATTGTCCGCTTCAATGTTCAAAATAATCCGGCCACCGGCCGTCATCACAGGAATAGTGGTCTTATCAGTCAACTTTTGATCTCTGACAAAATTAGCGAAACAGCGTGCACCATTACCACATTGCTCAACTTCTCCTCCGTCAGCATTGAATATGCGGTAACGGAAGTCAGCTTCCTCACCCGCATACTTTTCGACCAATAACAACTGATCGCAACCGATGCCAAAGTGCCGATCAGCTAGAAACCGCACTTGCTCTGTAGACAATTCAATGGCTTGGTTAACGCCGTCCAACATGACAAAATCATTGCCTAAACCATGCATCTTGGTAAATGGTAACTGCACAACAAGCCCCTTTCAGCGCAAAAAGATACAGTATACAAATATATGGCGAGACAGCAATTTTGATGCTAAGGTTATCCGTTCTTAAGCGTTGGCTAATATTGATTAAACTATAAGCCAACTTATCATTAACGAGATTAGGAGAGGAAAATGACTGATTTCAATACTGAGCTGGACGCACGTGGCTTAAACTGCCCACTACCTATTTTACGCACTAAGAAGTCAATGAACGGCATGGCTGCCGGTGAAGTGCTTAAAGTGGTAGCGACTGACCCAGGCTCAGTTAAAGATATGGAAGCCTATGCACGCCAAACCGGCAACGAAATTGTCGGTTCGGCTGAAGATACAGGTGAGTTTACGTTTTTCATCAAGAAAAACTAAAAACTCCCGGCATAGCAAAAGGCACCTACGGGTGCCTTTTTTGTTTGTGATATTAAATACCTTATGAATAAATACACCCGTCTCCGCACCACGCTCACTGAGCGAAAGCAGAACAACCAATATCGCCGCCCCCGTATCACGGGCAGCGCACAACAGCCGCACATGTACATCGATGGCAAACCCGTGCTGGCCTTTTGCAGCAATGACTACCTCGGCCTCGCTAACCACCCACAAATCATCAAAGCGTTCCAGGATGCAGCCAATGAATATGGCGTCGGTAGTGGTGCAGCTCACCTCATTAATGGTCACAGCAAACCACATCAGGCATTAGAAGAAGCACTGGCAGCATTCACCGGACGTGACCGGGCTTTATTATTTTCCACCGGTTATATGGCGAACCTGGGTGTGGTCAGTGCACTCATGCAACGTGGCGATACGATATATCAGGATAAATTGAACCATGCTTCCTTGTTAGATGCAGGACGCTTATCGGATGCGAAACTGCTGCGCTATGCTCACAATGATATTGCTCACCTGACTAAGCGCAT
>CALHAO010000420.1 GCA_937931765.1 uncultured Thiotrichaceae bacterium | reverse complement strand
ATTGTCTTTGACTGAGCGGTTCAGTAACGCAGCCTGCTGGGCGACCATACCAATAGCCGCACGCAAACTATCCTGATCTACATCGCGAATATCCTGGCCGTTCACAGTAATCGAGCCTTGCTCCGCCTCAAAGAAACGCAGAATCAAATTAACGAGTGTGGATTTACCCGCGCCGGAACGCCCGACCAACCCGATTTTTTCGCCCGGTTTAATAGACAGTGAAATACCATCTAAACCACCTTGCTCCTGGCCATAGTGGTGTTTCAGGTCTTTAATCTCGATACCGCCATCGCCAACTTCTAAATCAGGTGCATCATCCCTTTGTGGAATAGCAATGGGTTGACCAATGGTCGTTAGGGCTTCGCGCAGTGAGCCGATTTGTAAGAAAACCCACCACACCGATTCCAAAATCCAATCGGCCATTGTGGTTATCCGTAGCGATAGTGCAATCATTGCCGACACCACACCAATGGATGCAGCCTCAGTTGACCAAAGCCAGATGCCGTAGCCAATAAAACCGACCATAACCACCGCTTCTAACATGATCAGAACTGTCCACAAAGCCACGCTGATTTTGCGCGTTTCAAACAACCGCTGGCGCGTGTCTTCAAGGCGCACGCGTTGATCAGATGCGATCTGGTTTTTGGGTGCGAACAGTTTCAGCGTGTCGTAGTTAGAAAAGCCATCAACCACGGTGCCAACCAGCGCAGACTTTGCGGATTGAAAACGTTGCTGTGCATTAACCATACGCGGAATAACCCAGATCAGTATCCCGGTATAAAGACCAAGCCAAAGTAGCAAGGGTAAGGCCAGAAAAATATCCGTACCGGCCATCAACACCACGACGCCGATCATGTAAACAAAACCGAAGCCAACTGCATTGATCGCCTTATACAAAATATCCGCGACGTAATTACCAATATTGACCAGGCGACCTGAGGTTCTGCCGGACAGGTCTTCCTGAAACCAACCCACAGATTGACGAATCAAATGGTCATAAGCCCGCCATCTGACCAGATTGGCGACATTGCATTGCAATGAGATGTCATTAACCGCGAGACGTAAAAACTGGGCAAGTGGTCGAAGTAAAAACACAAGCAAAGCAGCACCAAGCAATCCCCAGCCTTCAGTTTCCCAGAAATTATCGAACGAGCTGGCGGCGAGGACGTCAATGATTTGCCCCGCATACTGGATAAGCCAAACCTCAACCGCTGCCGCCAGCGCTGTCACCAGTACACTCGCCATTAAAATACGGCGCAGCGGTTTAAAATGTGATTTCAGGAAAGGCCATACTGTTGAATGTGGCGCAGTGCCCGATAGATCATAGGGATCTGTTGCGTTCAGAAAGAAGCGGGTAATGCGATCGTATAAGCCATTCATTGGTATTTATTTTCCTAAGTGTGATTGTCTACGCCGAACTAATAAGTGGAGGGTTGTTCACAAGAAGGATGGCATTTATCGGCTATTTTATCCAGATCAGTTTTTATTCTCCGATTCAGTCAAAGTTTTGCTAAGTATTACACTTTTATAATTAGTGGCACCCCAATCTGCCATACTCACCTTTCGAAAACCTTGTTTTGTGTATAGCGCGATAAGATGACTCGCTCCCTCAGCAGTATCACAAGCTAGTTCATTCACACCGAGCGCTACCGCCCGTTGTTCGATAATACCGAGTAACTGCAAGCCGATTCCCTGTTTTTGAAATGGTAGATCGACGGCAAATTGGCTAAACGAAGTCACATCCGGACGATTATACCAATCATGACCGGATGCGTTATCAGGAAGATTTAGCACGACAGTCCCAACCAATTCACCATCGCACAGCGCCACATAACACTCACCACGTGCAATGCGCTGTCGGGTATCATCAACGGATTGGTGTGTCCCCCAATAGCGAAAGCCAAGATCAGCTAATTGCCGATACGCCCGGTGAATGAGCGCCGTCAAGGCTTCAAGCGAGTCTGCTTCTGATAATAACCGAATGTTGATTTGCTGCTGTTCTTCCATAATGCGTACTCATTCTGTTGATTTCATGTTAATCCTTTTTTCTTTAGCCGGGTTCCGGAAGGAGCCTCAGCCAGTAAACTTCAAAGTTTCAAGATTATGCACGACAGAACCATCATAATACCCAATAGTGATACTATCCAGGCTACCGGTGATTTCCAAATCAGTTGCATTTAACGCATCGCAAAGCATTTTCACCTTACGGCTATCCGTCGGACATGATTTATGTAGTCCCCGGAATCTATTTCCGGGAGACCAAAAGCGATAGTGAAATGATGATTTACCACATCAATAAATGGCAAATCATACTTCTCACGATATGACTGGATAAATGCGTCATTTTCAACAGATAGCGTGGGGTAACACAATGAGTGAAGCATAGGCTTTATTTTAACGGTTCAGGCACACCACGTCTGCTACTTCCCCAATTTCAGGAAGTAATCGTAAATCTCAGGCACATTACCATCACCCATGCCGCTCTCAAGTGCAGCCTGAAGATTAGATGAAGTGCCTTCAGCAATCTGAGCACGCGTACCCAAATTCTCAACCATCTCCAGGAAGTAGCTCAGGTCTTTATTGGCATTGGCAATAGAGAAACCTAAATTACTATCACCATCAACAGCATAGTTTTTACAGAATTGCATAAACGGTGAGTTAGATGGCCCTGCGGACATAATGTCAAACAGCTGCTGGCGATCGACACCCGCCAGTTCAGCCACAGCAAAAGCTTGCGACATGGCAACGGCAGTGGTCATGCCCATAAAGTTATTGATCAGCTTAGTCGTGTGACCCGCCCCCAACGCACCCAAATTAAAAACATTCTCGCCCAATACATCAAGAACCGGCTTCACCTTATCAAAAGTTGCCTGCTCGCCAGAAGCCATGATATTCAGTAAGCCGTCTTTAGCATGGGCTGGCGTACGACCCAGCGGCGCATCAATCATACCCACACCTTTTGCGGCAAGGTCTGCACCGATTTTGATAGTAGATGCGGGGATTGAAGTACCAAAGTCAATCAGCACAGTGCCTTCCTTCATGCCCGCCAGAAGACCGTCATCACCATAGACCAAACCTTCGACAACCTCAGATGTAGTAACGCAGAGCATCACAATGTCGCTGGCTTCTGCGAGTGCTTTGGCTGAATCAACCCCGGTAGCTCCACGGGCGATAGCTTCAGCCGCTTTCTTGCTGCTATTCATCACTGTTAATTCGAAGCCATTGTTTTGCAGGCATTCAACCATATTGCCGCCCATAAGACCGAGGCCGATAAAACCGATAGTCGGTTGTGTCATATTTTAATTCCTAAGGTTTGATGATGTTACTGAAGTTAATAATAATTGTTGAAAGCTATTGGTTTGATAGCTTATGTCGATTGGCGATCATGAATCATTAGCTGCTCAAATGCTAGCGCAATCCAACCGCTGACCAGCATGTCAAACCATTGTTCAACACCACTACAAGCCACCACCACATTGCCATAGACAAAGGAGCCGTAAAAAGGCAAATCGTCTTCACGCAAAGAGGATGGGTGCTGAGTTTGAGCCACAATATTGGCCTGTGAATTACGCCAGGCTTGTTCTGCCTTATTCCGTGCAAAATCGTCGAAAGGATGTTCCCAGTCCGCAGTGCGAATGGATTCCTGATATAGAATCGCACCTGCGAAATTAGCCTCCCACGGCTTTATGCGCGGGTCCATAATAACGATATGCAGCTCTCTACGGTTTGTGCGTTCGAATAAAGCTTCGATCGATGGCTTTATCAAACTAACGGCTTCTTTAGCCAGTGCTTCGTGCTTCATATTACTGTTGAATTCGCAGACTTCAATGCTTCGGGGAGTAATCTTTTTCATGCCAGTTAGTTCAGTAAGTTAGGCAGCGTCAGCGAGATAGCTGGCACAAAAGTGATTAACATTAGCGCAACAAAGATCGCCAGGTAAAACGGCCAGATCGTTTTGACAGCTGTTTCCATCGGTAATTTACCCACTGCACAACCGACAAACAAGCACGACCCCACTGGTGGTGTACACAGCCCCAATCCAAGATTGACTAACAGGATCATGCCAAACTGCAGCGGATCAATACCCAGAGTTGTCATAATCGGCATGAAGATCGGTGTGCAAATCAATATCAACGCTGCCATATCCATAATCATGCCAAGCAAGAGCAGCACAGCGTTGATCATCAGGAGGATCAATATCGTGTTTTCGGTTAATCCCGTCAGGAATTCAATCGTCAGCGTGGGAACCCGGAAGAAAGTCAGCATATAAGCGAAAGCACCGGCACAGGCGATCAGGATCATCACCATTGAGGTCGTGCGTACCGCTGAGACGACGGCAGTTTTGAAATTACTCCAAGTGATGGAGCGATAAACAACAATAGTCACCACGAAGGCGTAAAGTGCGCCGAAAGCACCTGATTCG
>CALHAO010000419.1 GCA_937931765.1 uncultured Thiotrichaceae bacterium | reverse complement strand
CGTTGTCTGGTGGTCGGTGGCAAAGTAGTGGCAGCCATGAAACGCCAGGGTGCAGCGGGTGAATTTCGCTCCAATTTACACCGGGGCGGTACTGCTTCACTGATTCGCATCACACCAGAGGAACGTTCCACTGCGGTACGTGCCGCCAATATCATGGGCTTAAACCTTGCTGGTGTAGATTTATTGCGTTCCAATCATGGCCCGGTAGTCATGGAAGTCAATTCTTCGCCAGGACTGGAAGGCATTGAATACGCCAGCGAAAAAGATGTTGCCGGAATCATCATTAACTTTATTGAAGCACAAGCAAAGCCGGGCAAAACCGCTACCAAAGGCAAAGGTTAAGTTATTTTATTGGGTGCAGCACTCATCCTCAGATACAGGTGACTGAACCTAAAAACGATCAATCAACTCAATAACGTCCCCAAAGCGGGTGAAACTATGGTCGCCGCCACGAAACACTAACTGGTGGCAATCACGGTAATAATCCACCGCCACTTTCCAGTCCAACACCTCATCTTCTCTTTCCTGCATCAGTAGTATGTTGTCCGGATTGGCTGGAGCCAGCAGATCCAATGCCTGCAGTTCATCAAGATGCTGTTGGGTGAACTCATACTGCGTATCATCGTAATAACCCACTTGCGGCCCTAGTGCGGAGCGCAGCACCAAAGGCGCATGTACTGCCGGGTTAATGACTACTGCTTTGATGTCGTAGCGGGCTGATAATGCAGTAGCATAGAATCCCCCGAGCGAACTGCCGACTAGTTTTGGTCTGATTTGGGCTTGTTCTACCAGCGTGCACAACAGAGCGAAGGCTTCGGCGGGCTGGTGAGGCAAATCAGGGCAAATCCATTCGTTTTCCCGACCTCGTTCGGCCAGCCAGCGGCGGAACTCCTGCGTTTTTTGGGACAGAGGGGATGAGTTGAAACCGTGTATGTATAGGAACATTATTCAAACTACCGTATGTAAACTAACTTCATGTTGCAGGCAAACTTCCCGCAACTCCTCAGAAGGTAACTCATCCATAAACAAATCACTCAACTGTGAGACATGCCCTACCCTTACCGGTGCATTACGGCCCAGTTTACTTTTATCGGTGACCAGACAGATTTTACGGGCGCTTTGCAGTATGGCTTGAGTGACTTTGACTTCACGGTAATCGTAATCCAGCAAGGTGCCATCTTCGTCCAACGCCGAGATTCCCACTACCGCATAATCCAAGCGGAATTGGCGCACGAAATCCACCGTAGCCTCACCGATAATAGCGCGGTCGGCGTGGCGCAACATGCCACCAGCGACTATCACCTCAACGCTGGGGTTTTGTAACAGGATGTTGGCCACATTAAGATTATTGGTGACCACCATCAGGTCACGGTGATTCAGAAGTTCGTGGGCTACTGCTTCGGTGGTGGTGCCTATATTGATAAACAGGGAGCTGTTGTTGGGGATGTGTTGTGCACATAACCGCGCCAGGCTTTGTTTTTGGGTGGAGGCGATGTGTTGGCGTTGCTCGTAGCCTACGTTGGCTATGCCGGAGGCGAGTACTGCGCCGCCGTGTAGGCGTGAGAGTGCGCCACTTTCGCAAAGTTCGTTGAGGTCTTTACGGATAGTTTGTGGAGTGACACTGAATTGCTTGACCAGCTCGTCTACTAAAACCTGGCCTTGTTGGCGGGCGGTTTTGAGGATTTGTTGTTGGCGCAGGGAGAGGTTCATTAAGGATATATTTCCGTGGAGCACATCAGGTACGGATTACTTTAACAAAAAGCGAGTAGAAAAGAAAAACAGTGAAGAGCCTCTCACCTAATCAACCAAAAAACGTCTGCACCGCAGCATTCAGCGTATCCCGCATATCCGGATCATCCGTCAACGGTGTCACCATAGTCATCGTACAGGCCGCATTTGGCTCAATGCCTTTAGTGATCAATTGTCCGGCATACACTAACAAGCGGGTGGAAATACCTTCATCCAGACCATGCCCCTTCAAGTTGCGGGCGCGATGCGCAATCTGCACCAACTTACCCGCTGTCGCTTCATCCACCCCGGATTCTTTCGACACGATGGCCACTTCAATTTTCTCTGTTGGATAATCGAAATCCATTGCACCAAAACGCTGTTTGGTGGATTGCTTCAAATCTTTCATCAGGCTCTGATAACCGGGGTTGTAGGAAATCACCAGCTGAAAATCAGGGTGTGCCTCAATCAACTCACCTTTTTTGTCCAGTGGTAAAGTGCGGCGGTGATCCGTCAGCGGGTGAATAACCACTGTCGTATCCTGACGCGCCTCAACCACTTCATCCAAATAACAAATAGCACCAATACGCGCCGCCGTAGCCAACGGGCCATCCTGCCATTTTGTACCGTCTTTATCCAACAGGAAGCGCCCCACTAAATCGGAAGCCGTCATATCTTCATTACACGCCACGGTAATCAACGGGCGGCCCAGCTTCCAAGCCATATATTCAACAAACCGTGATTTACCACAACCGGTCGGCCCCTTGAGCATCATTGGCATACGGGCGCTATAAGCGGCCTCATACAGATAGACTTCATCGCCTACCGGCTCGTAATAAGGCGCATTTTTAACAATATATTGGTTTGGGTCTACAGTAGTGTCAGACATGAGAGAACCTCTTAATGATATCAGGTTATATTGCTGATCCGGCTGATGCCAGACTCAGCCTTCGTCGCCGGTTTCTTGTTCACCCGACCATCCAGCCTCACGTGCACGAGCGATGGCGACGTCATGAATTTTTTTATGGTGATCGGCCAGTTCGGGAGGTAAATGACTGACTAGGCAACCGTATTTATCCCATTCAGTGTTGACCTTTTGCAGCAAGGCATCGATACCCGCCAGATTCCAGCCCTCGCAGGTCTCCGTTTCCGGAATCAAATCAAATACCCAGGCATCACGGATTATTTTACCAATAGTCGTCATCCCGCCATTGATTTCATTGTCGATACCTACGTATCGGTCAGGTCTGTTAGCCAATGCAATAATCCTTGGTTTGTATTCATAGTATGGAACTTAAGTCCAATCTGGTTGAAACCCAGTTTATACTATGCGGCTACACCACGGTATATCACCATTGTGGTGCACGCAGACTGCGCAAGTTGTCGAAACCCAGCATACGATCCAATACTGCGGGCATTGCGTCAAAGAAAGAAATTGCCACTGGTGGCAGATTCAACTAGAGAGATACAACGCCGCAGACAAAGCATGCTGTGTAAAATCCACTCTCATCATGCTATTGGTTGGGCTTTGACGTAAGCCACCTTTCGCCCATTCTATTTGGGGTAGCACATGTTTATCCCGCTGTTGCACCGTCAGCGAATCAAGCGATGCAAAACCTCTGGCACAAGCCACCTCATAAGACTTCTGGCGAGATGAGTCACTGGTCTTTTTTGCCAGCTGCAAACCGACCACCAGCGCCTCCAGATACACAGCTGTCATGTAATCAGGAAAGCCCTGTGTCTGCTGACGGGTGATGATGCCGCCATGTTGTTCGTAGCTAAAAGGCATCAGTGAATCACAGGCTTCTAATAACTGATCAGCTAGTTTTTGAGACGGCTCGATTTGCCACCAAGCAAACCATGCCTGCGACAGCCAACTCACCTGCGCTGGCCGTTGTTTGTATTTAAATCGGTGCCAATAAAAGCGCAAGGCGTTATCCAGCTTTGGGCGATCTAATTTGGTAAAACCTGCCTTGTGAGCTAATGCCAACGCCAATAAGGCAGTAGTTGGCAAGTAATCCTGCAGAAGATCGGCAGCACCCTCGGAAACATCCGTATC
>CALHAO010000418.1 GCA_937931765.1 uncultured Thiotrichaceae bacterium | reverse complement strand
GTTACCGACTGTTGAGCCTGTTGTTGTGCAACACCAGTTTCAATTTTCGCCACTTCTTCCTGATATTTGAACCATTTAAAAAAGACGACAAAATCGACAGCGGCATCTAATGATTTATCATAGGCATCCAGCTTATTTTGGGTATCCCCCAGGTCTCCCAGTATTCGATCGGCGTCTTTTTTATTAAAACCTAATGTACGGTCAACTGAATAGTAATTTATCAGCGGCATGTTAAACATTGGGTCGTTAGCATTAGCAAACTTATAGTGCCCACCTAGCTGAGAAAGCTCTTGAACATCATTCTTTCTCGGCCTATGACTGCCTTCGCTAGCTTTGGAAAGGTGAGTTGTATAAGTCAGATCCTGCTTCAGGTACAGCTCAGTAACAATAGAGGCATATTCTGAAAGCCCTTCATTGCTACGATGAATATCATGTTCGTCGATGCTTATCCCGGAACCACTACCGGATGATTTTGTTATCCTTAAAACTAACCAACTAAGGCACTTTACAAGCGCCTCCAGCACCGTCGTTTTTCCTGAGCCATTAATGCCCACAATGACGGTCAAATTACTTTCACCCCTGCCCTTATGACACAATTGAATCTCGGTGGTAGCACCAAATGACCCGAAACCGCTTAATTTAACGGATGAAATGTGCAGAGCCTGTTCTGAAAAACCAACCAATGCTATCGCTGCATATTTTTCAGCCAGCTCAGCATCTTCTTCAACAAATTGCCCTTCCCGATAATATTCAGCCAACTGAAATGCAGATTTTATATCACCCGTATTCGCATTATGCTCCAGCTCTCTGATGGGTCTACTCTTACCTTTTTTCATACTGCACCTTTAAACAACTCATTGACCACACTCTCAGTGTACTTTGATCTCATTCGCCCGATAAAATCAGGCTCTATATCAAATGCAAACGCTAACAAACCCTGTAGATGTGCAAAATCTTCCTCATGCAATTGCCCGATACTGTACTTATAAATCAATGATGAGATATACCGTTTTCGCTGCCTGCCCAACGAAAGCTTATCATCATTGGTCAGCGTCACCCCCGTAACATGTCGGTTATGAGCTTTTGACGCAAACACGGTTTTCGCTTCATTAACCGAAATATAACCCTCCAGCTCAGAAAGCAACAATCGCTTCACCAGCGCCGGAGTTTCAAATAGCGCGCCCTTTACATTGGTTGAGAAAGTCAGGTCATCGGCATAACGCGTGTATTTGACGCCCTGTTTTTTGCATTCGGCATTTAAGGCCTCATCGAAAAGATACAGCATACAATTTGAAACAAATGGAGAGCTGGGTGCACCGATGCTAAGCACCAGTTTCCCACCACTTCTTTTACTGGGTCGCCAAAAAAGTAAACGCGTCAAAAGCAGACGCTCATCCTCAGAAATATCTACTTGTAGCTTTTCACTCATCACGAAAAAAAACGTATCCGTGATGCTATGGAAAAAATTTTGAAAATCCATTTTCAACAAGTAACGACTGTTCTGATGATATTGCGCATTGTCGCTTATGCCCACGCCCTTTCTATAAGCATAAGCACAAGGATGTATATCAAAAAAGAGTTCGAGGTGCTTAATTGCGCTTCGTTGATAAATTTTCAGTTGATTGGAAGGCTGAGCGATGATGCGCTTACCCGATGTTCTTTTCGGAATCGCATAAATTTTATACTTATTGGGAGCGGCAGAGAGGAAACGGTTTAGTGCATCCGGAGTGACTGACAACTCACTGCACAAAAACTGCTCAACCTGCATAGTAACGATAGCCTCATTCCACATAAAAAAGTACTTAACCGTATTGGCTAAGCACTGATTATAAGCTCTTTACTCAGATGCAGCGGAATAGATTTTGCTATTTCTCACTGACTGGAGGAAGCATGAGGGAAGGCAGTGAGAAATAGCAAAATCTATTCCGCAACAGCAATACCACTCAATAAGTTTGAGTCTGGCTCAACGCCCGACTAGACTAGAATGTTTTTAGCCTAAAACGCTAAAGAGCAATACCAGTCTATCCCACCAACGCTTGACGTTCAATGGGCGTGTTTCACAATTTCCAATCCGGATCTTTCGCATCGATTAAGCGTATTAACGCAGGCCACTCCGGATGTCTAACCTGTGCTCCGGCCTGTGCAGCGCCACCTTCAAACTGATCACGGGTATGTGTCATCACAGCTTCAGGTATACGATTCAGCTTCCCCGCCGCCATAGCGCTGAGCTGGACTTCAGCATTACGGATAAAAGCATAATGCCGCACAAAAGCCCAGGTCGGTGTTTCACCTGCAGTAATCAATCCGTGATTTTTCAACACCAAGGTATGATTATCAGCCCCTAAGACCCTGACCAACCGCGCTTGCTCGCCTTCATCCAGCACAATCCCCTCAAAATCATGGTAACCAACACGCTGATGAAACTGACAGCCTTCCTGTGTCACCGGCACCACTTCAGTATCAGTGGCACATAGCGCTTGAGAAACTGCTTCATGGGTATGGATAATACAATGCAGGTCATCCCGCGCTTTATGAATCGCCGAATGGATCAGATAGCCCGCTACATTTACCGGCCACTCGCTATCACAACGTTTATTGCCGTCAATATCAATACGGATCAGGTCGCTGGCACGAATCTCGTCGTAGCGCATGCCAAACGGGTTAATCAGCAATTCTTCAGTGCCCGGAATGCGACAGGTGATGTGATTATAAACAACGCTCGTCCAGCCGAAATGATCAACCATGCGGTAACAAGCTGCCAGTTGTAAACGACAATCCCATTCCTGCTGCGCCATGCCTTCCGGTGCAGCAGGAAAATCGATAGTTAAACTTCGCGATGTCATTATGTAACCCTCCCGAATTTAGCCGTTAAAACCCTTCCAGCACGACCTTGCCCACTGCCTGATTAGTTTCAAGATGAGCATGCGCCTTTTTCAGGTTCTCAGCATTAATCGTACCGTAATTCTCACCTAGCGTTGTCTTCAGCAGGCCTTTATCGATCAACGCCGACACGTTTGACAATAAATCATGTTGCTTCTGCATGTCATGGGTGCCGAACATGGAACGTGTGAACATCAGCTCCCAATGCAGTGACAAAGATTTCACCTTGAGTTTCATAATATCCAGCGGTTCTGCCGGATCATCAATCAGCGCTAGCTTACCCTGTGGTGCCAATGCTTCCACCAACTGATCATAATGCTGATCAGTATGCGTCAGGCTTATAACATGCGTTACGTCATTGATACCCAGATCATTCAACTGTGCCAATAATGGCTGATGGTGATTGATTACATGATCAGCACCTAATTCTTTCACCCAAGCCTGGCTCTCCGGACGCGATGCCGTGCCGATGACAGTGGCATTAGTGAGTTGTTTGGCTAGCTGAGTCAGGATAGAACCCACACCACCCGCCGCACCCATAATCAGGATACGCGCATTATCTGAGTTACTGGTCTGACCTTCCGGTGCTAAATCAGCCGGTAATAAAGGTGTGAAACCCAGACGATCAAACAACAATTCCCAAGCGGTAATACTGGTCAGTGGTAGAGCAGCAGCTTCAACATTGGACACCGACTGCGGCTTCATCCCAACGATGCGCTCATCAACCAGCTGGTATTCTGCATTAGAGCCAGAGCGCGTAATATCACCGGCATACCATACCTGATCACCGACTTTAAACAACTCAGTTTGATCACCCACCGCGACCACTTCACCCACAGCATCCCAGCCGAGGATTTTATGCTGGCCGTTTTCACCAGCGGCTCTCATACGGATTTTCGTATCCACCGGATTAACTGATATGGCCTGAACTTTTACCAGCAGGTCACGACCACCAACTTCAGGTGTCGGCAGCTCGATGTCCATCAATGCATCTTGCTGATCGATGGGAAGTGACTGTAAATAACCAATAGCTTTCATGTCAGACTCTCTTGTCGGTGAATAAAACCTTACTGTAGAAGTCGCAGACTTCTATGCTTGGGGGGTGAAATCTTTTCATGCGTGTTACCCAGAAACGAAAACAGGCCGCCCAAAGGCAGCCTGTCAGATATAATTGGTCGGGACGGAGTGATTCGAACACTCGACCCCCACAACCCCATTGTGGTGCGCTACCAGGCTGCGCTACGCCCCGAACCGAAGAGGCTGCAAGATTACCTTATGCATCCTCTGAACTCAATATAAAGATTAACTCCGCAGTAACTTCAATGTCTGTTCCAGATCATCAATCAACTGTTTCATAACACCATCATCCACTGTTGATGCCGTAGTATTACCTTCTTCAGGTACAGTAACACCGCCACCCATAATTTGCTGGCGAGCACCACTGATCGTATACCCTTGTTCATACAACAGACCACGGATCTGACGAATGAGCACTACATCTTCAAGCTGATAATAACGACGATTACCTCGGCGTTTCATTGGCTTAAGTGAAGGGAATTCTTGTTCCCAATAGCGTAGTACGTGTGATTTCACGCAACAAAGCTCGCTGACCTCTCCGATGGTAAAATACCGTTTGGAAGGGATCGCAGGCAACTCACTATTAGGAATCAGTGCTTCCGGCATATATCTCCACGCGTTGCTTTAACTTCTGCCCCGGTCGGAAAGTTACTACGCGGCGGGCTTCCACCGGAATTTCTTCCCCTGTTTTGGGATTACGTCCAGGGCGTTGTGCTTTATCACGCAACATAAAATTACCGAATCCGGATAACTTTACGTTCTCGCCTTTTCCTAAAGAATCTCTGACTTCTTCAAAAAACATTTCAACCAAATCCTTGGCTTCACGTTTATTTAATCCGAGTTCTTCATAAAGATGTTCGACCATGTCCGCTTTGGTCAAAGTCACCATATTTTCTTTCTCCTTCATCGTAAAATAGCACCTGTATTTTCATTTAATGAAGCAACTACTTTTTCTACGATCTGATTGACTTTTTGGTCTTCAAGAGTGCGCGAAAAGTCTTGTAAAATCAAGCTTAGTGCAACACTTTTTTGATGTTCTTCCACACCTGCACCCGTATACACATCAAAGATATTCCAATGTGTTAACTCTTCTGGTGCAACACTGCGAATAGCATTATCCAGTGCGCTGGC
>CALHAO010000417.1 GCA_937931765.1 uncultured Thiotrichaceae bacterium | reverse complement strand
CTTTATTTGACGGCCATTAATGTTAAATTACCGTCATGATCGAACAACTCACATTATGGTTTCAACAATATCAGTCTGTTTTTGCCTGGGGCGGGTTATTCTCGGCTGCTACCTTCGTGCTTTCTTTGCTGATATTACCTTGGTTACTAAGCAGAATTCCGGTGGGCTACTTCCTGCATCAGCAACCTGAAAGCTCTTGGATCATGCTACTGACGCCACGCAACATGCTACGTAACATCCTTGGCTTGCCTGTATTGCTGGCGGGCATATCAATGTTGATACTACCGGGACAAGGGTTGATAACCATTCTGCTTGGCTTGGCTATTATGCAGTTTCCGGGGAAGTTTGCCCTGGAGCGCTGGGTGATCAGTCGTCAGGGTGTACTACCCGCAGTGAACTGGCTACGCAGAAAAGCGGGTGCTAAAGAACTGAAGCTATAAATACTCCAGAAAATACGAAATGCTACCCACCATAAATTACAAACAACTGGCCTGATAAGTCACTGTACCCTGATAAACACCTGATACGGGCATATCGGGTTTGTTATACGAATAATGCCACACAGTACTTCGGTCGGTGACAGCACCATAACTGGTTGTTGTAACTGTGGCTTGCTGATTCGCTGCATTAGCCAAAACCGGCGCACTCAGATCGGCATCATCACTGCTTGTTATCAGCGCATCAAAAGGAATATGATAACCTTCAGCGCTAACTAGTCCCGCACTATCTGAAACACTGTAAGCTAACTTCACATCACCGCAATTAGCCCGAACCTTCACATTCACCCCGTTACTCACATCACTCCCGGTAATACTGGTCGGCGTCAACACCGGCACAGTCGGTGGAACCGGGCCGCCATACGCCCCCTGAGCGGGAAGTGTAGGTGTTGCATCAAAGGTTATCTCCGGCGTTTGATTAGCAGAACCTACCTGGAAATATAAAAAAGCCGGTATTTCTACAGTGACATTAGCCGGTAATTCGGAGTTCGAGAGATCAGTGCAATTCATACTAACCGCACCCGTAGATAAAGACATCAATGATCCTGCCAGAAATACAATGGCTTTACTCCATTTACTTTGCATAAAAACTCCGTTATTCATATTATTCAGGTTTGCCGCGAGAGAAAAAAGTGCCTTTATATGTACCTGCCGGATAAACCTCATCATTCATAAAATTAAACTGCAAGTTGAAAGCCCCGAGTGTATGGTTGCTTTCCGCTACATAAATCATGCTTTGTTCTCCACCGGTAAATGCCCCAGCACTAGGTTGAGGGCCGCCCGTATTGTTTGCATCCCCTGAACCCACCGTCCAACTAAATTTTGTAAACGGGATACTGACATTGGAACTGCAGCCTACACAATTCAAAGGTGCACTGCTGTCGAAGTACATTCTCACACCAGTGGTTGATTCATCTCTTACCCCTAATCGGAATCGAACATGCTTATTTAAAGTTGCAGGATTACCAGCATTAGTAATTGTGTCAGGAAGAACCAGGCTGCTGTCTCCGACACCAGCTCCAGGCACTTTAAATAATATTTCCGGTGCCGGTTTTTTATTCTTCCCATTCACCAGAACGTGAGTCGCCACCGCTGAGGGTGGGGAACTGTCATCAAGCCAGCAGGCCGCACTCAGCGTTAAAGGATAGAGCAAACACCCCAGTAAAACCGGTATAAGACAATAACGTATTTTCCAGACTATCATCATGAACACCTATAATTTTTTATCAATTGCAAAGGCACCTTTACTCCAGTACAAATCACCTTTAATAGAAACCGGCGAACGTAATGCAGCATTGTAGCGCTTGGTGTTAAGGTGCGGAGTCAATTGCAACATACGGGTTTCACCCGGCATTACGGGCATCGAGGACACTGAAAAATCCAAAACCTTGCCGCTACCATCCACACCGGCCAATTCGCCCTGCAAACGACCGTGTGCATTGCCTTTATTATGAACCTGTAACATAGCCTTGCCACCAGCCAACCGAACTGAACTCACCTGTAATTGAGGTTCAGCACCACCAATCGCCAGATAGACAATCACGGCCAAGCGGCCATTAACCGGCATGCTTAAAGCTCCAACCTTATTCGGGGCTGGCTCCTTACCTTCGACCAGTAAGGCAAAACGACATTCTTGTGCTGGTGTGTTGGGCGGTACATGAACTTCAAAGCGAAATTTGCGCTTGTCAGCCTTTCTCACTGTTATCTTACGGCGTTCCAGCTTTACCCAAGGACGACAGCTGTTAGATGTCAGGGCCTCGCTAAAGGACAAATTATCACCACGCAGTGACCAGTCGCTACTGCGAATATCATACTGCTCATCTTTGTTACTCATATTGTAAACGGTCAACACCTGACGTACTACCTGTCCAGGATTAGCTGATAGTTCATAGCGTGGAGGAGACACTGCACCAGAGAAACCCGACGCTTGTACTGAGGTAGAAAACGGTATGAACACCATTAAAGCAAAACTATAAAACCACTTCATTGCATCACTCTCATTTTTATTCTTATAATATGGACGGTAATACTAAAAGTACTACCGTCCATTACTGATACTTATAGTGAAGTTAACGTATAACTAACTTCTGCATTATATTCACCACCTGCAGGGATTGCCCCCGCAAGAGGTGTGTATGTGTATGTCCATGTATCAGTTACACGAACAATACCATTGATAGCCGTCAAAACCACTGGAGCCGCACTGCTCGCGGCGGCTGTATCTACCAATAAAGGATGGCCAATGTTACTGCTTGCATTCGTAGCAGTGATTTCTGACAAGTGAGGTTGGACTGCCCCTGAAACAGGTGTCGTAGACACAAAATCACTAACAGTAGTAGCTACAAGATTTAAGTTTGCTCCCGTATTAGCAAATGCAGCCACTTTCAAAGCACCATCACCTGCCTTATCTGATGCTGCTTCATCATCCGTAGCCGTTGACAATGGTGCTGTAGCTGTTTCATTCCACTGTGCCTCAGTTGCACCAGCGTTATCAGTTGGACTAGTTAAATTAGTATTAGTACCAAATGCATAATTCCATTCCACCGTATTCACTTTATCAGCCCAGTCTCCCACTCGCAGGATCATAATTTGAGGAATAGTAATTTTGAACTTAACATTAGCAGTCACATCAGCGGGCTTGCCACCTGTATTGTAAGAAATCCCCGCTTCACCAAATGTATTGCCCGACAATGCTGCCAGCACCAAACCAGAAACCAGAACTGAGGTATTTAACTTTTTCACGATTCACCTATTTTTATTAATTAATAATCACATAATCGCTGTTCACACAGCTACTCCGCAGACTTACTTAGCACGTTCCTAATCA
>CALHAO010000416.1 GCA_937931765.1 uncultured Thiotrichaceae bacterium | reverse complement strand
ATTGATATTACCGGACAAGTGTGCGCGGATTCGATTGGCAATAAGGTTTATTCCGGCGTTGGTGGCCAGGTGGATTTTGTGACGGGATCACAATTATCCAAACGGGGGCGCTCTATTATCGCTCTGCCTTCCAGTGTCCATAATGGTGAGATCTCACGTATTGTGACTGACCTGACACCTGGTGCTGGCGTAGTAACATCACGAGCGCAGGTCGATTACATTGTCACAGAATATGGAGTGGCTTCTTTGCATGGTCGTAGCTTGCGGGAACGGGCAGCCGCTCTGATTGACATTGCACACCCTGATTTTCAGGAACAGCTGGCCGAAGCTGCCCGTCTGTAAAAAGCAGATAAACGATCTAAATGCTTAAGTGGTACTGAAAAACATGAGTTTTGGGGCTTGCTAATACCTTTGCCTCTCAATTACATTCGTTTCATAAGAAATCCGGCTTAGCCTGAGAATATTTCACTACCACCCAAAGGAAAAACACAATGACTGTAATTATATTAGATGGCAAAGCACTCTCGCTGAAAATGGAGTCTGAACTTAGTCAGCGGGTCGCTGTTCTTAAAGAAAAACTAAATGGTGCTACGCCAATACTGGCGACGATTCTGGTGGGTGATGATCCGTCATCTGCCACCTACGTGAAAATGAAAGGCAATGCCTGTCAACGTGTGGGTATGGAATCCATTAAAGTGGTTTTAGGTAGCGAAACGACCACTGAAGAATTACAGGCTGAAATCAGTAAGCTGAATGATAATCCGTTGGTGCACGGCATTTTGTTACAACATCCGGTGCCGGAACAGATTAATGAGCGTGACTGCTTTGACCAGATTGCGCTGCATAAAGATGTGGATGGTGTTACTTCATTGGGTTTTGGTCGTATGGCGATGCAGGAAGAAGCTTATGGCTCAGCTACCCCACAGGGCATTATGAGCCTGCTGGAACATTATGAAATTCCATTAAGCGGTAAGAATGCCGTAGTGGTTGGCCGCAGTGCAATTTTGGGCAAGCCGATGGCGATGATGTTACTGAATGCTAATGCAACCGTGACAGTGTGTCATTCACGTACGCAGAATCTGGCGGAGATTATCGGGCGTGCTGATATTATAGTCGGTGCATTAGGTCAGCCGGAATTCATTAAAGGTGAATGGATTAAAGACGACGCAGTGGTAGTTGATGCTGGTTACCATCAAGGGGGCGTGGGTGATATTGAATTGTCCGCCATTACTGAGCGTTGTTCAGCTTATACACCGGTTCCGGGCGGTGTTGGCCCGATGACTATTGCGACTTTGATCCGCCAGACTGTTGAGTCGGCTGAGAAATCGGTAGCCTGATTTTAAGCGATCAGCCATAATCGCAGCGTCTGTCTGAGGATAGACGCTCTCATTACTACCAAATAGGATGTAAAACCCCATGTTTGCGAATCTCCCTGTTCCACCTGAAGATAAAATTCTCGGTTTAATGCGTCAGTTCCGCGAAGATCCGCGTGAGCATAAGATTGATCTCTGCGTCGGTGTTTACGCCAATGAGAAGGGAGAAACAATTATTCTGGATACGGTTAAAGAAGCCGAACAGCGTTTATATGACACCCAGAAGACCAAAACCTATGTCGGTATAGCCGGTGATCCGGCGTTTAATCAGGCGATGCAGCAAATTGTATTTGGCGAAGACTACCCGACTGAGCGCATTCGTGCGGTACAGGCACCGGGTGGCAGTGGTGCCTTACGTTTGATTTCTGAATTGATTGGCCGTCATAAGCCTGATTCGCGTATTTGGCTAAGCACACCTACCTGGCCTAATCATGCGGCTTTATTAAATGTGGCGGGTATGCCGATTGGTTATTATCCGTATTTTGACTACGACACTAAAACTGTTGATTTTGAAGCGATGAAAGCTGCGCTGAAAACCATGGGGCCACAGGATGTAGTGGTATTACACGGTTGCTGCCATAACCCGACGGGTGCAAACCTCTCCAATGAACAATGGGATGAAGTGGCGCAGATTGCTGTAGATACCAGTTTTTTCCCGTTTTTTGATGTGGCTTATCAGGGTTTTGGTGATGATCTGGTCACTGATGCTTACAGTGTGCGTAAGTTTGCAGATACGGTTGAAGAAATGGCCGTTGCTACCTCTTGTTCCAAGAATTTTGGTATTTACCGTGACCGCGTGGGCTGTGCATTTGTTATGGCAAAGAATGCTGCTGAAGCGGATGTAGCCTTTAAGCAATTGCAAACCGTGGCCCGGAGTATTTATTCCATGCCACCGGATCATGGTGCGGCGGTGGTGAGTATTATCTGGAATGACCCGGAGTTGCGCCAGAAATGGTACGACGAACTGGAAGCCATTACTGCCCGTATGCTGGGCTTGCGTAAAATGCTGGCTGAGAAGCTACATGTGGCTACCGGCAGTGATCGTTTTGATTTTATTGCTGATCACCGTGGCATGTTCTCCATGTTAGGTATTACAACGGAACAAGTCGTGGCATTACGTGAAAAACATGCGATTTATATCGTGGGTGACAGCCGGATGAATATTGCCGGTTTACGTATTGATTTAATGGACACTTTAGTCAATGCTTTGGTGGATGTGACTGGTAAGGAGTAAGTGGATCGCACTGCCACACGGCAATACTATCAGGATAATGTAGCAGCACGCCGCATTGCCCTTTTAATTGTGGCTATCGGCTCTTTTCTGGTGCCGCTGGCTTTGGCAGCATCGGTTGTTGCTATTCCCTCTATTGCGGCTGACCTGAATGCTTCTGCGGTTTTGGTCAGCGGTATTCCCACGGTTTATGTCCTGGGTCAGATTGTTACGCTGATCCCGGCCGGACGATTGGCTGATCGTTATGGCCGCAAGCGCGTCTTCATCCTCGGCAGCACTCTGTTTATGCTATCCACGGTGTTATCAGGTCTCACTGGTTCGATTGAAACCCTGTTGTTCTACCGGCTACTTCAGGGCATTGCCTCCGGCATGATATTCAGTACAGCGCTTGCTATTATTTCCTCAGTATTCCGGGGCAATAATAGTGGCATGGCACTGGGGATTACGGTGGCGATGATTTATCTGGGTATGGTGTGTGGGCCATTACTCGGTGGTTGGCTGACTGAACATTATGGCTGGCGCACGGTGTTCTTTTTTCAGGCTCCGTTTGCAGCCTTAACTATTCTGCTGACGCTGGTGGCTTTAAAAGGTGAATGGTCGAAAGATGATCCTACACAAGTAGACTGGGTCGGTACCTTTTTATTCGGACTGTGGAGCACAGGCTTATTTTTAGGTATTGCTCAGTTATCTGATCCTTCTGCATGGCTGATATTCCTCGCCACCCTGCTCTGCTTCATTCTGTTTATCTATCAGCAGAGAAATACGGCTACACCGCTGGTTAAAATAAAAGTAATCCGTGCGAACCGTTTGTTTTCAAGCTCCATCTTGGCAGCATTTTGTTTATGTTGTCCACGGTGTTATCAGGCCTCACTGGTTCGATTGAAACGCTATTGTTCTACCGACTGCTTCAGGGTATTGCCTCCGGCATGATATTCAGTACAGCGCTCGCTATTATTTCCTCAGTGTTCCGGGGCAATAATAGTGGCATGGCGCTGGGGATTACAGTGGCGATGATTTATTTGGGTATGGTGTGCGGGCCATTACTCGGTGGTTGGCTGACTGAACATTACGGCTGGCGCACAGTATTCTTTTTTCAGGCTCCGTTTGCAGCGTTAACTATTCTGCTGACGCTAGTGGCTTTAAAAGGTGAATGGTCAAAAGATGAACCTGCTGGAGTAGACTGGATCGGCACCTTTTTATTC
>CALHAO010000415.1 GCA_937931765.1 uncultured Thiotrichaceae bacterium | reverse complement strand
AATTTTCTGGAAGCCTGTGGTGATCTGATTTATACCGGCCCGACTGGTACTAATGTGATGGATGTAGTGATTGGCCTGAAGCAGAAGGCCTAAGCAAATGTCCCATCAGCAACGTAGTATTTATGATGCCGTACATGACTGTCTGATGCAGTCCGATGTCGAAACTAAGCTGCGTGATACCCATCAGTTACATGTGGATTGGCAGGCAGGGAAGCTATCTCGTCAGGTTGATGCGAAACCTGTGCAAGCCATTCCCGCACCTGGTCGCCCTGCCAAACCCGAATTAGTACATCCCCGAAAAGTTAAACAGCGCAAACTCACTTCACCCGCTGGCCGCATGGCATTGTTACATGCTGTATCACACATTGAATTCAACGCGATTAATTTGGCGCTGGATGCGGCGTACCGTTTCCGTGATATGCCGGATGAGTATTATGCTGACTGGCTGAAAGTAGCGTCTGAGGAGGCTTATCATTTTGGCCTGATGCGTGATCGTATGGCGTTGTTGGATGGTGCTTATGGTGATATGCCTGCGCACAATGGTTTGTGGGAACAAGCCTGTAAAACGGATTATGATGTATTAGTGCGCATGGCGTTAGTGCCTCGTGTGCTAGAAGCGCGTGGCTTGGATGTCACGCCGCCGATGATTGAAAAGCTACGGGTTGTGGGTGACGATGAAACCATTGCGGTGCTGGAAATTATCCTGCGGGATGAAATTGGTCATGTGCAAGTGGGTTCGCATTGGTATCGCTATTGTTGCGAATTGGAAGGTTTAGAGCCGGAAGCACATTTCCGCACTTTGCTGCGGGAGGTGATGAAAGCACCGCTGCGTGGGCCGTTCTATGAAGAAGGACGCTTGCTAGCAGGGTTTAGTGCTGAAGAAATGGAGCAGCTTCGGTTGCTGGAAGAAAATTGGGTGGCGGAGATTACGGCCTGATTGAGTGATTCCATGATCTATACCGATGTTTCCGCTGGCTGGCCATTGCTGGCGGTTATGCAGCTAATTCCTTTGTTGACCGGTTTGTTATTGCTGAAAATACGTGGCCAGACAGTATTTTTTCTGGCGGTGCTGGCTACCTCGACTGAATTAGTGTTGGCTTTTCTGCTGTATCTGGGTCTGGATAAACAGCCTTTTGGTGTGATGCAATATGCTGAGCAGCTACAGCTGTTTGGTGTTTTTCAATACCATGCTGCTGTGGATGGTATGAGCGTGTTGTTTGTGTTGCTGACCAGTATCCTGAGCTTTTTATGCGTGTTGTTTATCCTGTTCCGACGCTTACATGGCACGTCGGTGCTGGCGATTGTATTACTGATTCAGGCCACACTGGTCAGCCAGTTTGTCACCGTGGATTTGCTGTGGTTCTGGCTGATGTCAGTGTTAGAAGTTGGGTTGATTACTTTTCTCACTTTGCGTTGGTCAACCAGTCTCGATGTCCGGCCTGCGTTGGCTCGGTATGTACTGTTCATGGTAGCTGGGCTGGTGTTGTTGATTAGTAGCGCGCTGATTTTAGGCTGGTCTTATGCCGATCAGGGTAATGGCAGCTGGTCATTTGATTTGTATGATTTGGTGGAGCAAGGTGTTGGCGTCAATGTAGAAACGTTGGTGTTCTGCTTGTTGTTTTGTAGTTTAGCGATACGCATTCCCTTATTTCCGTTTCATGGCTGGCTGCCGGGTTTTTTAGAGCACGACAATATTGTGGTTGCCGTGATTTATCTATTGGGTACTAAGGTGGGCGTGTATGCGATGTTGCGCTTTATGTTTCCACTGATACCGCAGGCTGTTATTGATTGGCATTCTATTATTGCTGCTTTCGCCTTGGTTGGTGTGTTTTATGCGGCATTTATGGCGCTGCAATGCACTAACCTGCGTCGTTTACTGGCCTTTGTGGTGATTAGTCATAGCGGTACTTTAATGATAGGCATGTCTACCCTGAATAAGTTGGCTTTACAGGGAACGGTGATGTTGGCGCTGAATTTTGGTCTGGCTGCCTCGGGTTTGTTGCTTATGACCGCTCTGGTTTGGCAGCGTACCGGAACAAACGAGCTGCACCGACTAGGCGGGCTGTTTGGCTATATTTCATGGGTGGGTGTCGCATTTTTGGTGGCCGGACTGGCGATTGCTGGTATGCCGGGAACCTTGGGATTTGACGCGATGCACCTGATGCTGGAAGGTTCTATTCTTTCCTTTGGCGTGATGGTGGCGATTGCTGCGACTGTCGGTAATCTGATGGCGGCGGGATTCTTGCTGAGTTCATTTCAGTATGTATTTTGGGGTAGTTCCGGTGTTGGCTCTGAACAATGGAATACCGGTAGTGTGCGGCTGACTGAGAAAATTCTGGCGGGCGCGGTGATTCTGATTACGGTGGTGATTGGCTTTTATAATGAGCCTTGGTTAGCGTTAATTGAGCAACCGGTGGGTGGTCTGAAAGTGTTTTTTGAATTGATGCAGGGGAGTTGAATGGCTCCCCTGAAGATATAGTGATTATCCTACTACTTAACCATTTTCAGGCCATAGGCCATGCCTTTCAGTGAGACGGGTAGCAGTGTAGGTTCTTTCGAGCCACGTTTTCGGTAAGCAATCAGTGCCTGTTGGCCTTTGCTAAATTGCTGTGTCAGTGGATTATCCAGTGTGAATCCGGCGCGGCAGCCACGCTGGTCACATTTACCTTTAAAACCCACCGGCTTGTACTTGTCTACTTTCAGCTGGATGCCCTGGTTAATGTCGACATCTTTTGGCAGCTCAAAAATAGCTGTCGGGAATGGCTTGCCTTTGCCATAACCAACCACGGTGACCATGATAGGTTGTTTTTGATTTTTTGCGGATAAAACCTGTTGTAAGTAACAAACCTGTACGTTATTGGCGGCCTCACACTGGACACCCCAGTTACCAAATTTTTGGCCCTGTTTT
>CALHAO010000414.1 GCA_937931765.1 uncultured Thiotrichaceae bacterium | reverse complement strand
GCGCCGGAAGTGATTATTTATGAAGAAGGCGGCATGGAACAGTCCTTCGAGGAATATTCAGCAGGCCACCTGAAATCCGATATGGCGTTTATGGCAAAAGTAGACCGAACGATTAAATCACAGCAAGTGTTCGAAGATGGCAAGCTGGCCACCGTCCTCACGCATTCTGAAATACACAATAAACCCACTCACCTGTCATCCAACATCCATAGAAATATGGTGGAGACTATGGTGTTGAGACAAGCAGCGAATGACTGGAAGATTATCCACATTCATTGGTCATCACGGAAAATTTAAGCACATACCTCAGTGAATTAAGGAGTACACAATGAGTGAACTAATGATTCCCCTAGTAGAATTGGCAACGAAACTGCTGATTTATCTTGGCGGTGCGGCTGTTATCGGTGGTTTGTTTATTGCAGTACTGACAAAGGGGCAGCTTAGTTTAGTAACGTCTATCAGGTGGTTTGTTTTACTGGGTGCATGCATTGGCTTATTCGCTGTGGGTATTAATTTTTTTGCACAGGTTGGCAGCTTCGCGGAAAGCGGCTGGGAAGGCATGGTTGATAACACTTATATAGCCATGCTCTGGGATTCTTCGATAGGTCAGAGTGTGGGCCTAAGAGCTGGTGCTTTCGGTTTAGCGCTGGTTTTAATCGTGCTTGCATGGTTCCGCCCCATTGATGAACGTTTTCCGAGGTCACTAACCACCGCTTTTTTCGTGGTTGCCGCCTTGCTCTTAGCCGCTTCATTTAATCTGATCGGACATAGCACAGAATTGCCGGTACTCATCAGGCTATTGCTTAGTGTCCATGTGCTGATTGCCTTGTTGTGGATGGGTTCGCTATTTCCGTTGTGGAAGGCTTGCCGAACTATGGATGTATCATCGTTACAGGCTTTAATGCACCGTTTTGGTGTGATTGCTTCGGGCTTGGTCGGCTTGCTGATACTTTGTGGCGGCGTGGTGGCTTATCATTTATTGGGTAGTGTTATGGAGTTGGTGACTACGCCTTATGGTCTTATGCTGCTGGTCAAGGTTGCTTTTGTGGCTTTGATTCTGGGTTTTGCGGCTTGGCATAGGTTTCGTCTGGTGCCAGAATTGGTGGCTGAAAACGGTGTGGCTCGGTTGCAACGCTCTATAGTGTGGGAAGGTGTGGTGGGGTTGGTTATTCTGGTGGTGACGGTGTTGCTGACTACGGTAGTCGGGCCGGAATCTATGAATGCTTAATAGGCTGTTTCTTCTGGTGATCCACAAAATAACAAGGAGCTATTAATAAAATGCTTACTCGTCGTCGTTTTCTAAGTTTACCCGCTGCGGTCGCTATGGTGGCTCTGCCTGAGGTGTCTGGTGCGGAGTCAGAGAAACCTGCCGTATTACAGGCTATTAGCGGCAAAGCGCAATTGGCTCCGGATGATTATCCGGCAACGGAAGTCTGGACTTTCGGGGGGACGGTTCCCGGTACACTCATTCGTTTAAAACAGGGCGAGCGGGTGCAGCGCCTTTTTGAAAATAAGCTGGCCGAACCCTCAGCGATACACTGGCACGGTATCCGGATTGATAACAAGATGGATGGTGTGCCCGGAATGACGCAGAAGGCCGTCGCAGTTAATGAGCAATTCCTTTATGACTTTGTGGTTCCGGATGCGGGCACGTATTGGTATCACTCGCATCTCCGTAGCTGGGAGCAAATGGCGCGAGGTTTGTACGGCGCATTGATTGTTGAGGAAAGCAATCCGCCGGAAGTGGATCGGGATCAGGTGCTGCTCATTGATGACTGGCGTCTGGATGATAAAGCGCAGATCACTAATGATTTTGGTCAGATGATGCAAATGTCACATGGTGGCCGTCTCGGTAATTGGCTAACCATTAATGGTGTCGGGATGGATGTCTCCGCAATGGCAGTTAAGCAACACGAACGGTTGCGCTTACGGCTGATTAATACGGCCAATGCCAGTATTTTTTCATTGCGGCTTGAGGGGTTGAAAGGCTGGGTGGTCGCTGTAGATGGACAGCCACTTGAGCAGCCTGAAGCACCCGGCGATATTGTGCTGGCACCGGCGCAGCGTGTTGATCTGATCGTCGATGTACTGGCTAGGGAAGGGGAACAAGCCGAGCTGCTGCTCCTGTCTCGCAATGGAGCACAGCCGGTTCATCGTTTTAAGGTGGCAGGCAGTGAGCGTGAAAAACCATTGGCCGAACCTGAGCCATTGCCGCCGAACCGATTGCCTGTTATAGGCAAGCTGGATGATGTGTCGCTGACTGAATTGGTCATGGAAGGTGGTGCAATGGGGCGTATGAGCAGTGCAACCTATAAAGGAAAAGAGATGGGCATCCGTGAGCTGATTCAGGAAGGAATGGTTTGGGCGTTTAATGGTGTTGCCGGTATGACAGATACACCTTTGTTAACAGCTAAACAGGGTGAGACTGTACGTATTAATTTGGTTAACGATACTTCCTGGCCACACGGCATACATTTGCATGGCCACCATTTCCGTGAAGTGCTGGCAGATAATGATTTTGGGCCGTGGCGGGACACTTTGTTACTTCAG